>JBCDHK010000039.1:0-16484 GCA_038750185.1 Pseudomonadota bacterium | reverse complement strand
GTTCGAGCCACTCAATCTGTTCATGATCTTTGCCGGCTGCCTGGCGGGGCTCGTCGTCGGCGCCATGCCGGGCTTGGGCTCGGTCAACGGCGTGGCGATTTTGCTGCCGGTGACGTTCCTCGTCCCACCGACGGCGGCGATCATCTTCCTGGCCGCGCTCTATTACGGCGCGATGTACGGCGGCGCGATCTCCTCGATCACGCTCGGCATTCCTGGCTCCTCGACCGCCGTAGCCACGGTCTTCGATGGACGGCCCATGGCCCAATCGGGACGCGCCGATGAAGCGCTGACTGCCGCGGCCATTGCCTCTTTTGTCGGCGGCACGATCTCGGTGATCCTGTTCACGCTGTTCGCGCCGCCCTTGGCTGCCTTTGCGCTCAAGTTTGGGCCGCAAGAGGAGTTTGCCCTGATGGTGCTGGCCTTTGCCACCTTCATCGGCCTCGGCGGCGACGACATTCCCAAGACGATTTTCTCGATCCTGATCGGCTTGGTGCTGGCGGCGGTCGGCTTTGACATCATTTCGGGCCAGCCGCGCTTGATCTTCTTCGATCAGGTCGAGTTTCAGCGCGGCATCGAGTTTCTGGTGCTGGCCATCGGCATCTACGGCATCGGCGAGATGCTCTGGACGCTGGAGCATACCAAAGGCAATGTGCAACTGCATAAAGTCACGACGGGCTGGCGGCGTTTTGTGAAAAACCTCAGCGGATTTCGCCGCTACGGTGGGTCTTCGACGGTGGGCTCGCTGCTTGGGTTTTTCGTTGGCACGCTCCCAGCGGCGGGGGCGACGCCTGCCTCACTGATGTCCTATGGCATCGCCAAGACCTTCTCCAAGAACCCCGAGAGTTTCGGCAAGGGCAATGTGGCCGGCGTAGCCGCGCCCGAGGCCGCCAACAACGCCGCCTCGACCGGCTCCATGCTGCCCATGATCACGCTCGGCATTCCCGGCAGCCCGACCACGGCGATCCTGCTCGGCGGCATGATCATCTGGGGCCTGCGCCCTGGACCGCTCCTGTTCTCCGAGGAACCCGATTTCGTCTGGGGGCTGATCGGCTCGATGTATGTGGCCAATGCGGTGACGGTGGCGCTCAACTTGGCGCTGATCCCGCTGTTCATGCGGGTGTTGGCCATGCCGTTTACCATGCTGGCGCCGATCATCTTTGTGCTCTGTGTGGTCGGTGTGTTCGCCACCACCGACCGGATGTTCGATGTCTGGCTGATGCTGTTGTTTGGCGTGGTCGGCTATTTGATGCGCAAGCTCAACTACCCGGTCGCCCCCGCCGTGTTGGCCATCGTGCTGGGGCCCTTGGCCGAACGCTCGCTGCGCCAGTCGCTGATCTCCTCGCAGGGCGATCCACTGACCTTCTTCGAGCGCCCGATCTCGCTGGTTTGTATCCTGCTGGCGGTGGCGCTGATGGCTTATCCGTTCGTGCTGCGGGCCTGGACGGCGCGGCGGCGTAAGGCCACGGCCTGAGGGTCCTTCGGGCTTGGGAGATACTGCATCGGGCGTGCCATCGGCACGTCCGTATTCTCTCCAAATACTGAGATTACTTGCTAAATCCCTAACGGTCTGCACCGAAAGCGGATGCACTCTTAAAGCAGCTTAACGACAAGCTGATCCGACACGCCTACCTGTCAATATTACTTGACACAGGGAAGGCACACGCCATGACCATCCTGGTAACCGGCGGCGCCGGCTACATCGGCAGCCATCTCGTCCTGGCGCTGGTCCGCTCTGGCGAACGCGTTGTGGTGCTCGACGATCTCTCCACCGGCCACCGCCACGCCGTCGCGCCCGAGGCCCGTCTGATCGAAGGCGATGCGGGAGATCGTGCCCTGCTGGGCGAGGTGCTGCGCAACGACGCTATCGAGGCGATCTTCCATCTCGCAGGCTCGGTGGTCGTGCCCGAGAGCCTGGCCGATCCGCTGGGCTATTATGCCAATAACACCCTGGCCTCCCACGCCCTGTTTGCCGAAGCTGTGGCCGCAGGTGTAGCGCATGTGGTGTTTTCCTCGACCGCCGCCGTCTATGGCGCAGCCCGCGATACTGAGGTCGACGAAGAAGCCCCCCTCGCGCCGATCACACCCTATGGCGCCTCCAAGATGATGAGCGAGCGCATCCTGTTTGATACCGCGCGCGCCCATCCGCTCACCGCCATTGCGCTGCGCTATTTCAATGTCGCTGGCGCCGATCCGGGCGGTGCCCTCGGCCAGTCGACCGCAGGCGCGACCCATCTCATCAAGCGCGCCGTCCAGGCTGCCTTGGGCCAAGGCGCGGTGCTGGAGATCTACGGCCAGGACTACCCAACCCGCGACGGCACATGCATTCGCGATTACATCCACGTCAGCGATCTGGCCGAGGCCCATCTGGCCGCTTTGGCGGCGCTGCGCCGGGGCCGCACCTCGACCGTCTACAACTGCGGCTATGGGCGCGGTGTCTCGGTGTTGGAGGTGGTGGCTGCCGTCGAGCGCGTCACCGGACAGCGCTTGCCCGTGGTGCGTGGTGCGCGCCGGGCCGGGGATCCGCCAGCCCTCATCGCCAAAGCCGAGCGTTTGCGCACTGAGACCGGCTGGCGTCCACACCACGACGACCTCGATGCCATTGTCGCCGGAGCACTCGCCTGGGAGCGCCGCCTGAGTGCCTCGCCGGGCCTCCCAGAAAGCACCGGTGAGAGCACGGGCGGAAGCCTCGCGCACCACGCCGCCATTGCCGAGACCGCCGTTTGAGACAGTAGCCCGAAACTGCCGTCGATTGCCGCGGTTTATATCGAGCGCCCGCCCAACCTGACAGGCTGGCGCGCAAGCCCCCCATGATGGCCCGATGTGGCTGAGGGGCGTACTGGAAGGAGACATCCCATGCTCAAGCCGCTTCACGAGAGCCTCGGTATCGCCACCGTCGGCGTTGGCGGCGGGGTCGCGACCACGGCCGCAGCCGGTATCGAACTGATCCGCCTGGGCGAGACCGGCCTCGATGGGCTGCCCCTGGCCGAGACGCTGGGGCGCGACGGTCTGGTGCCTTACGCCGGGCTGCGCTTTGCTGGCTGGGACCTGGACGGCGCCGATCTAGCCTCTGCCGCACGCACCCACCGCGTCGTGCCCGACGAGCGCTTGGAGCGTGTCGCCGAGGCGCTGGGCGCGACCGAACCCTGGCCCGCCGTGGCCGATGCCGAATATTGCCGCAATGTCACCGGCGAGCACATCCAGCGCGAAAATTCGCGCCGGGCCATGGTTGCGCGCGTACAAAGCGATCTGGCGCGGTTCGAGGCCGAGATGGGCGCGGGGCGCGTCGTGGTGATCAATCTCGCCTCGACCGAGCGCGTGCCCGACATGGACGCCCCCGCACTCCAAAGCCTGGCCGCTTTTGAGCGCGGGCTCGACGAGAACGACCCGGCGATCTCGCCGGCCATGGTCTATGCGTATGCCGCGATCGAGCGCGGCTTTCCCTATGGCAACTTCACGCCCAATGTCGCCGCCGAGATCCCGGCCTTGATCGAGTTGGCTAAGGAGCGCGGTGTGCCGACGGCCGGGCGCGACGGCAAGACCGGCCAGACCTTTCTCAAGACCGTGCTCGCGCCCGCCTTTCGCGCGCGTGCCTTGCGGGTCGAGGGCTGGTACTCGACCAATATCCTCGGCAACCGCGACGGCCAAGCGCTCTCCGATAGCGGGTCGCTGGCCTCCAAGCTCGGCACCAAGGGCGATGTGCTCGATGACATGCTGGGCTACAAGGTCGGCGATCACATCGTCCAGATCAGCTATTACCCCCCCCGCGGCGACGAGAAAGAAGCCTGGGACAATATCGATGTCACCGGTTTTCTCGGCCAGAGAATGCAGGTCAAGGTCAACTTCCTCTGCCGCGACTCGATCCTGGCCGCGCCCCTGGTGATCGAGATCGCACGCTGTCTCGATCTGGCGCGCCGGCGCGGCGAGGCCGGGCCGATCGAAGCGCTCTCGACCTTCTTCAAAGCACCGATGACCGCCGGGGGCGCGCCCGAGCACGCCTTCTTCACCCAACAGCGCACCCTGATGCGCTGGCTGATGGCCGAAAACCTGGACCATGTCCTGTCGGACGAGCCAGCGGCACCAGCCAAGCCTGATGTGGTGTCGGCAGCACCGCTGGCGCCCGTCAAATGATGGGTATGACATGATGGATCTGCCGGACATCGACACACCGTTACAGGCGCTCCCGCTTGGCCGCCTCAAGGCGCTGCGCCCGGTGTTCGAGGAAATCGGCGATCTCAAGCGTGTTGGCTGCGGCGCGGGGCCGGGGGCTGGGCTGAGCTTGTCGAGCCATGCCTTCGCCTCGGCCTGGGCGGCGCTGGCAGCGGGGGAGGCGCCCGATTATCTGGCCCTGCGCCATGCGGTACGTGCTGTGGCCATGACCGTCCTGGGCCCTGTCGATGCCACAGCGCTCGCCACGGCGGGGCTCGGTAAGGACGAGATCCGCCGCGTCTATGCCCGTGCCTTGGAGGCGCGCGCCGAGGTGCTCGGCCAGGCGACACTCGACCGGCTGCGCCCAGCCCTCGATCTGGCCGCCGAGGCCGATGCCGCGCTGACCGCTCCGCCTGCTTTTGTCGCCCGCCTTCAGGCCACGCCGCGCGCCGGCGCCACCTGTCCCGGCAAGCCACGCATCGTGTTGCAACCGGTCGAAGACCACGCCGAGCACTGCTGGACGGTGGCCGTCTATGCCACGCTGATCGCCTTGGCAGACGATCCCGGCCCCGGCCAACCCGGCCCGGGCGAGGCATTTTTGTTGGGCCTTGCCCATCACCTGCACAACGCCTGGCTGCCCGATGGCGGCTTTGCGGCCGAGGTCGCGCTTGGCGAACACCTGGAGGCCGTGATCGAAGCCTGCCAGACCCGCGCCCTGGCCGATCTCGCCCCGCCTCTTGAGGCGCAAGTCGTGGCGCTGCTGGCTCAAAAGGACCGTATCGACACCCGCGCCGGTGCGGCCTTCAATGCCGCCGATGCGCTGGACCGCGTGCTGGAGATCGCCCACTACGAGCGCGCCTACGCCTTTCGCACCGTCCAGGCGCTCGACGATCTGGAACTGGTCCACCCAGGCCCGCTACAGGCGTTCCAGGCCGAGGCGTTGCGGGCGGCGGGAGCGATTGTGTGAGCGCTGCCCTGCCACTCCTGCACGACCCTGTCAGCGGCACAGCGCTCGATTGGGAGAGCGCGCATGTCCTGGCCGGCGCCGGCACGCGCTATCCTGTGATCGATGGCATCGCGTATCTGCGCGCCGGACGCGACGCCTTACGCACAGCCGCACTTGATCAGATCGACCGGGGAGATCTGCCCGCCGCGCGGCGCCTCCTACTGGCCGACCGCGACGACCATGCCAAAGGACCGCCCCCGGACCCAGACGCCTTGGCGCGTCTTGGCAGCGGCGAGATCGCCACATTGCGCGAGGCGATGGCCGCACTCGGCTTTGGCCCTGTGGCCGACTACTTCGCCCATCGCTGGTCAGCACCCACTTTCGTCTCGGCCCTCGGGCTGCTCTCGGCGTACTGGCGTGAGGACCAGGGGCTAATCGAGATCGGCTGTGGCATCGGCCAGATCCTACGCGAGGCACAGGCGCTCGGGCAAGCGGTGATCGGGATCGATGTGGTGTTCTCCAAGCTATGGCTGGCGCGGCGCTTTGTGCTGGGGGGCGAGGCGGCTCTTCTTTGTGCCGATGCCGAACGTGCGCCGGTGTTGGCGCCACCGTCGGGAGCGTCGTCGGGGGCGTGCGTGCTCTGCCATGACGCGCTGTATTTCCTCCGTGACAAGGCGGCAGTCCTGGCCACTATGCGCGCCTTAGCCGGCGCTGAGGGCACGGTATTGGTCGGCCATGCCCACAACGCCAGCGTCGATCAACGCGGTGTTGGTGGCTGGCCGCTCGTGCCTGCGGACTGGGCGGCGCTGATGCCCCAAGCCACACTCTACGATGATCGCGCTTGTGCTGAGGCGTGGATTGCGGGGCGTACTCCAGCCCCGGCAAGGCTGGCCTCCCTCGACAAGGCCGAAGCGCTTTGTCTGGCCGAGGGCACGCCCAATGCCCTGCCCCGTCCCATCGGCACGACAGGCGCCCAGCGCTACCGCCTCAACCCCCTGCTTGGCGAGACGACAAGCGGCACCTTGGCACCGCACTGGCCGAGCGAGGCCTTGGCCCGCGAATACGCCCACGCGCCCTATCTTCATCAAAGCCACCCGCCCGCCCCCGAGACCGTGGCCGCAGCCGAAGCAGGCCTCCTCACCCCCGCCGTTCGGGCATTGGTGCGCAAGCGCGTGCTGATCGATTTGCCGGAGGCGTGGTGAGCGCCCTGCTACAATCGGGAGCGGTTGGCTGGGGCGTGATCGGCTGCGGCTGGGTGGCACGCGATCATGCCATACCGGCCATTCTCACCGCACCCTCGGCTCATCTTGTGGCGGTCTGCGACCCCAACGCGGAGGCGCTGTCCCAGGCTCCCGAAGGCGCCCAGCGCCACAAAGACTTGCCGGCGATGCTGGCCGATCCGGCGGTGGAGGCGGTCTACATCGCCACCCCCAACCACCTGCACACGGAGCAGACCATCGCAGCAGCCAAGGCTGGCAAGGCCATCCTCTGCGAAAAGCCCATGGCGACCACTGTGGCTGAGGCCGAACGCATGGTGGCCGCGACGGAGAGCGCCGG
The DNA here is from genome assembly GCA_038750185.1 of Pseudomonadota bacterium. Taxonomy (GTDB): domain Bacteria; phylum Pseudomonadota; class Alphaproteobacteria; order Rhodobacterales; family Rhodobacteraceae; genus Thermohalobaculum. The sequence continues at coordinate 9,835 of JBCDHK010000039.1, read as the reverse complement.
CATTCTCTATGCAACTGCATACGATCAACGCCACCACGCCGCGCACCGCCGTCTTGGCGAGCTTATCGCCGAAGGCCGGCTCGGACGCCTCACCCAGATCCGCCTGCACTATGCCTGTTGGCTGCCCCCCGGCTGGTCGGGCGACAACTGGCGCGTCGATCCCGCGCGCGCGGGCGGCGGCGCGGCCATCGATCTTGCCCCCCATGGCATCGATCTGATCTCCCACCTCCTCGGTGAGGAGCCCTGCCAGCTTCGCGCGACACTCCAGCGTGCCGTCCATAGCTACCCCGTCGACGATGGTGCGCTGCTCACGGCCGAGTTTCCCAGCGGCTGTCTGGCCTCGCTGCATGTCGGCTACAACTGTCCCGACGCCCTGCCCCGGCGCCGTCTCGAACTGATCGGCACCCACGCCATGGCGCTCGCGCAAAACACCATGGGCCAGACCGCAGGCGGCACCCTGACGCTGATCGATGCCCAGACCGGCGCCTATGAGCCCATCCCCTTCGACACCCTGGCCGATCCTTTTGCCGAGCAGGTCGAGCGGTTTTCCCAGGCGGTGGCGGGCGTGGACGATTTTCCCTTCCCCGCCCGGCGCGATCTCGCGCTGACTGCGCTGCTCCTGGAGGCGCTCGACGCCGCCACTCCCAAGGAGGCTTCCCATGCCGCTTGAGCACTACGCCTGCGCGAACTGCGGGCATTGGCAGATCTGGTTTTCCGGGCAGCAACCGCTGAGCTGTCCGATCTGCACCGACACGCGCAACGCGCTGCCCGAAGACGGTTGGGACTTCAAGACCGAGGCTTGGGCGGAGGCCACCTTCACCAACACCTGGCGCGAGTATGCGCCCGGATTATGGGGGTTTTCGGCCAGCCCCAAGTTCGGCCTTGGCGCGACTGGCTGGCTGATGGTGCGCGAGGACGGCAATGTGCTGTTTGAGTCGTGTCCTTGGTATAAACCAGATGCACTTGCAAAGATCCGAGAGCTGGGCGGCGTGCGCGTCCTCGCCGCCTCCCACCCCCACGGCTACGGCGCGCTCTGGCAGATCCAGCGCGAGTTCGACCCCATCGTCACCATCCACAAGGCCGACATTCCGTATTCCAAGGCCTTCAAGGTCAACTGGCCAGCCGACGATATCCACGAGATCGCGCCAGGGCTCACGCTCTATCACGTCGGCGGGCACTATGAGGGCCATTCGGTGCTGCACGACGCCACCAACCGGCGGCTGTTCGTGGGCGACAGCCTCAAGATCGAGCAGGACAGTGCCGGGCGCTCCACGGCGATCTCGTGCCACAAAGCCTACCACTACGAGATCCCGCTCTCCCACGGCGAACTGGCGCGCTATGTCGAGGTGTTTCGCACCCTGCCCTTCGACACAGCGCTGACACCCTTCGAGTATGCCCCCGATGTCGGGCGCGAGGTGGCGGTGGAGTTGTTCTTGCAGCAGATGCGCGCCCAGCCTCACACCGCGCCGGTGCGCCTCGAAGTGCTGCGCGCGCGCCAGGAGGCGGCGGAATGAGGCTGCGCTATGCCTACAATACCAATGGGGCGGCCAATCATCGCCTTAAGGATGCGATCGCATTGATCGCAGAGGCCGGCTATGACGGTGTGGCGCTGACCCTCGATCATCACCACCTCGATCCCTTCGCCCCCGACTACGAACATCAAGCCGAAGCCCTGGCCCGCGATCTGGGGCGGCGCGGTCTGGGTTCGGTGATCGAGACCGGCGCGCGCTATCTGCTCGATCCGCGTCAAAAGCATGAGCCGACGCTAGTCTCGCCCAAACCCGAGGGCCGGGCGCACCGGGTTGCGTTCCTCGGTCGTGCCCTGCGCGTGGCCGAGATACTGGGCTCGGAGGCGGTGAGTTTCTGGGCCGGTGTGCCCCAGGCCGATGTCACGCCTGCCCAGGCACGAAGCTGGCTGGTCGAGGGCATCAGCGCGCTGGCCGAGATAGCGGCGGCGCGCGGCGTCACTCTGGCGCTGGAGCCCGAGCCCGGCATGGCCATCGAAACCGTCGATGACTACACGGCGCTCAGCGCTTTGCTGGATGAGGCCGCGCCGCGTCTGGCCCTTGATACCGGCCACTGCCTGGTCACCGGCGAGCGCGATCCGGCGGCGGCGGTGCATGAGTTTGCCGACCGCCTTGGCACCGTCTCCATCGAGGACATGCGCCGCGGTGTGCATCTGCATCTACCCTTTGGTGAGGGCGATATGGATATGCCCGCTGTCCTTGGTGCCCTGCGCTCAACCGGGTTTCAGCGCCTCGCGTGTGTCGAGCTCTCGCGCGAGAGCCCGCGCGCCCACCAAGCCATCCCAGAGGCGCTCGATTGGCTGCGCCGCTGCGAGGCCGGGCTCGGCGAGGCCGCAGCATGAGGATCTGCTTTCTCTCGCGCCGCTACTGGCCGGCGGTCTCGGGCATGAGCGTCTATGCCGAAAACCTGCTGCGCCAACTGGTCGCCATGGGCCACGACGTCACCATGCTCTCGCAATACCGCGACGATGATGCTGGGCGCGGGATCTATGGTGGCGGCCCGCCGCCGGAGGTGCCGGGCGTGCGCGTCATCGGCATGCGCAGCCACGGCGAAGAGCGCGCCTCCGCCGGCCAACACGCCGATTTCGAGGGCGATCTGCGAGCCCTCTACGACACGGTCCTGGCCGAGCACGCCCGCGCGCCCTTTGACGTGATCCATGCCCAATACGCCTACCCGACCGGCCTTGCCGCCGTAGAAGCAGCCCGCCGGCTCGGCCTGCCCTCGGTGGTCTCGATCCAAGGAGGCGACGGCCATTGGGTGGGCTTATGCTGCCAAACCCACGCCCGCGCCATGGCCGAGGTGTTGGCCCGCGCCGGACGCCTCCTGATCGGCTCCAAGAGCTTTGCCGAAGAGGTCGCCGCCAACCACGCCGTGCCGCTTTCGCGCTTTAGCATCGTCCCCGGCGCCACCGATACCGACGCCTTTACGCCGGGCACGCCACGCAGTAGCGGCCCCGTCAGGCTGCTCTATCATGGGCGCATCGATCTCCGAAAAGGGCTCGGCGAGCTGATCGAAGCGGCCGCTATCCTGGCCGAGCGCGGGATCGACTATCGCTTGCGCGTCTCAGGGATCGGGCCGGATCTGGAGGCAGTCAAGACCCTGGCCGATCGTAAAGCGCTCGGCCCGCGCTGCGTCTTCACCGGCTATGTCGGCTACCGCGAAGCGCCCGAGGTCTACCGCGGCGCCGACATCTTCGTCTCACCGACCTACAGCGAGGGCTTTTCCAACACCATTCTGGAGGCGATGGCGGCGCGTCTGGCCATCGTCTCGACCGAGACCATCGGCGTGGTCGATTGCCTGCGCCACGACGACAATGCGCTGCTCGTGCCCGTCCAAGATACTGAGGCGCTGGCCAAGGCCATGGCACGCCTGATCGCCGAGCCCGCCTTGGCAACGCGCCTGGCCGACGCCGCCCTCGAAGAGGTCCGCCGGTGCTACGCCTGGCCCGTCGTCGCGCGCACCATCGTTGGCCACTACAGCCAAGACTGCCCCGACGCCGCGCCTGAGGGCGTCGATCTGCCCAGCTTCGCCGCCGCCGATCCCACCTGCCGTTTCCGCACCGCCCCGCACCTCCTTTAAGGAGCGAGCCCATGCACGATGCCGCCGATCTACGCCCGATTGCGCTGTTTCTCTCCCCCCATCTCGACGATGCGGTGTTCTCTTGCGGCGCCACGCTGACGCGTCTGGCCGAGGCGGGCTGGCGTTGCCAGGTCGTCACCGTGTTCACGCGCTCCATGCCGCGCCCGTCCGGTTTTGCGCTGGAGTGCCAACTCGACAAGGGTATCCCAGCGCGCACCGACTATATGGCGCTGCGCCGCGCGGAGGACGTGGCCGCGTGCCGGCGTGTCGGGGCGGAGGCACACTGGCTCGATCTGCCCGAGGCGCCCCATCGCGGCTATGCCTCGGCAAAGGCACTGTTTGCCGAGCGCCGCACCGATGATCCCGCGCCCGCCGCCGTGCGACAAGCCATCGAGACGCTGCTGCGGGAGCGCTCACCGCGGCTTGTGTTTTGTCCTGAGGGCATTGGCGCGCATGTCGATCATCTGGTGGTGCGAGAGGCGGTCGAGGCGGCGAGCCTCTGCCATCCGCCCTTGCCGATCTACTGGCGCGATCAGCCCTATGCGGCGCGCACCGGGGCCCCAGCCACTCCGGGTTCGCTAGCGGTGGCTGTTGATGGCACCTTGGCCGATAAGCGTGCAGCGGTAGCGCTTTATCGCTCGCAGTTGGGGTTTCAGTTTGGCGGTGCGGCCCAGGCCGGCCCTGCCATCACCGCGGTGGCGCGGGCAGAAGCGCGCGCAGGGCGGCGCATCGGCGCGCGGGTTGTGACGGGTGAGGGACGGCGTGCGCGCGCGGTGACGCTTGCTGCGCGCCATGAAGGGGTTTGGGGACGAGCGCGGGCGCTGATGCCGTTGGGGGGCGTGCAGGCGCGGGCTGTCCCGCTTGATGCCGTCTCGCCGCAGTCGTTTGTGCCGGAACCTGCGCCTCCAGGCAAAAGTAAGCACATGGAACTTTTCTCTGGGGCCACTGATTCGCTTGTCACAGCCCTCGCCGCGCAAGAGGACGAGCCCCATCTACACTCGGACAAATCGACGCAATCTTGATACTTCTGGAGACCGCCGTGGCCGAGGCGACCGCCGAACCCCTACCCCTGCGCAGACCCTCGACCCTTGCGCCCACGCCCTGCCTCGCCGCACTGAGCGCAGGCCTTTTGGAGCCCGCCCTCCTGGAGCCCGCCGAGACGCTGAGCCCCAAGGTCTTTCGCGCCCTCGCCACCGCGTTACCCCAAGAGGGCTCGGCCGTGCTGCGCGCAGAAGGCGGTGCAATCGAGGCCGTGGCCTATCTGGCCCATGCACCGCTCTCGCTGCGCATTGCCGTGGCCGGGGGCGCACAAGGCGATCTGAGCGCGCAAGGCCTCTCCGGCCTGATCCGTCTGGCACGCCACGTCGGCGCCAAGGAAATCCGCACCCAGACCAAGATCGCCCAGGACAGCCCCCTCGCCCGCCGCCTCACCGCCGCGGGTTTGACAGAGGGCACTCACTCCAGCGTCCACGAGATCGATGTGGCGCGCGCGCGCCGTGTGCTGGAGCGGTTTCGCTTTGCGCCTGAGCGCATCGGCGATGCCCGCCTGGTCTACCTCGACCGCATCGAGCGCGCCCAGGTGCGCCGCATCCTGGATCGCTCGGGGATGCTCGACGGCTTTGAGTTCGAGGCGCGCTCGGTGTTGACGGGCGAGGGCCGGATCGAGGCCAGCGAAAGCCCGGTGTTGCTCGGCGAGGACGGCATCCGCGGCTTTATCCTGATCGCGCGCACCGCCTGCGACGACACCCGCGACATCGCCATGCGCTGGGTCGCCTCGCCTTGGCAGGGGTTGTCGCTGATCAATCTCTGCCTGATGCGCGACTGCCTAAAGCGCGCCGAGCCGGCAGGGGTGGTGCGCGCGCGCTTTCGTGCACCAGCCCTCAACTCCGACACCCTGGCCCTCGCCCGCCGCCTCGACGGGCGCGAGACCGGGCGGCTTTGCGGCTATGCAGCCGATCCACAGGCACTAGCGCCAGAGGAGACCTGACCCATGGCCGTAACCGCTCCCCCACGCCCGCCCATCGGCCCCAGTGCCAGCGAACTTGACCAAGCCATCCGGCTCTACCGCGAGGCGATGCCACCGGGGCGGCTGACCCAGTTCGACATCGGCCCGTTGGACCGCCTTGGCATGACGGTCGAGGTCGCGGCCTTCACCAACGCCGAGGGCTATGTCAACGACGGCTTTGGCTACGGCGCCACGCCCGCGGAGGCGATGGTGGGCGCATTGGGTGAGATCAGCGAGACGGCGCATGTGGATGCAGCCCTCAGGCGCGCGCCCGTGGAGATCGCCACCGTGGACGAGATGCGCGCCCGCCATGGCCGCGAGGCAGTGCTCGATCCGCTGACGCTTTGCCTGCCAGCAGGCAGCGACACCGCGCCCGGGCGGCGCATCGCCTGGATCGGCGTCAAGCGTTGGGGCGATGGTGCGCCCGGCATGGCCCCGCTGGAGTGCATCGCCACCGATCCCGGTCAGCACCGCCGCCGTGCAGAGGGCCTCGCCCCGCTTTTTCGCCCGATCACCTGCGGCCTTGGCGCCGGTGTCAGCCTGGAGCAGGCGCTGGCCCACGGCGTGCTCGAACTCCTCCAGCGCGACGGCAACTGCACCACCTTCCGCGCCATGGACCAAGGCGTGGAGATCGATCTCGACGGTGTCAGCGACCCCGGTATCGCCGGGCTGATCGCGCGCTTTGGCCGGGCGGGGGTCAGCGTGCGTGCCAAGCTGGCCTCGACCGAGTTTGGCCTGACCAACCTCTACGTCATCGGCAGCGACCGCAGCGGTGGCTTTCCCCTGATCCAGACCGCCTGTGGCGAGGCCGTCCACGCCAATGCCGAACGCGCGCTGCGCAAGGCGCTGCTCGAATTCGCCGCCGCGCGCTGCCGTAAAACCTTCATGCACGGGCCGCTGGCGCCCATCGCTCGCCTCGCGCCTGACGGCTATCTGGAGCGCTACCGCGCCGCCTTCGATCTCGGCTCAGAAGAGCCCCGCGCGCTCGACGAGATGCTGGCGTGGGTTGGAATGGGGGCGCCAGCGTTGCGGGCCCTGCTGGCAGAGCACGTGTTTTCCGAGCGCCAGCGCGTGCGCCTTGGCGATCTGCCGAGCGTGTCCGATGGTGCCGTCGTGTCGCCGCGCGATCGTCTGGCCGATCTTGGCGCGCGCCTTGGTGGAGCGGGCATGGCGCTTTGGTATTTCGATGCCTCCCCCGGCACGAGCGGCCCGCGCGTGATCAAGGCGGTGGTGCCGGGGCTCGAAGGCGAGACCCTATCTTACCGCCGCCTCGGTGTACGCGGCGCAGAACGGCTCCTGGCGCGGGGGGTGGCGTTCGTTTCGCAGACCAAGACCCCCGGCGCCCTGCGCGCGGCCCTCACCACTGAGGCAGAGGCACGCCTTGGCGGGCCGGTCTGGCTCGATCCCGAGGCCCTCGATGCCATCGTCGGGCGCGCCTATCCGCTCTACCGCGAGCCGTCGAGCCATGCCGTCCAGTTTGCCCTCGAAGAGCGCTGAGCGCACTGAGGCCGGCGCCGAGACTGGGGCTGGAGGCCTCCCGACCCCTGACGCGCTGCACGCCCAGTTGGTCGAGGTCGCCCAGACCCACGCCAGCACCGCCAGCCGCCTGATCGGTGCGGAGCGTCTGATCGCGCGCTCAGGTCTTGGCGCGCTGCTCGATCTCTACCGGCGCTATCGTAACGGCCCGGTGCGCCCGATCGAGCCGGCGCTTTTGGAGCTGCTCGATATCCGCTGGCATCTGAGCCAAGGCACGCCAGACGACATTCCGGCCAGCGGGCCGCTGCTGGTCCTGGCCAACCACCCGACCGGGGCCATGGAAGCGCTGATCCTGGCCACACTGATCGATGCGCGCCGCTCGGATCGGCGTGTGCTCGGCAACGGCCATGTCGCTTTCGTGCCCGAACTGGGCGCGCGCCAGATCCGCATCGATCCGGTCGGGCGCCAGGGCAATGCCCCGGCCTTGGTGCTGGCGTGCCGTCATCTGCGGGCGGGTGGTTGTCTGATGACCTTTCCCGCTGGCACCGTCGCCCATTGGCAGTGGCGCACCCGGCGCATTGCCGAGGCGCCCTGGCATCCCAGCGTGGCGCGCATCGCCATGTTGACCGGTGCGTCGGTGCTCTCGATCAACTTTGAGGCGCGTGCCAGTTTGCTCTGGCGTCTGGCCAGCCCGTTCTCGCGCCTGGCGCGCACGGCGTTGTTGCCACGCGAACTATTGGCCCAGCGCGGTGCGCGTGTTGGGGTTGGAGTTGGCAGGCTTCTCAAGGGCCAGGATGAAATCGACGCGCTCTTTGCCCAGCATGGCACCCTGATACGCCGTGAGACACCGTAATTGCACCGCCAAACCCAGCATTTTAGCTGTCCCGGGTTGAAACTGCGGCGTTGCACCACACCTCTATACACAACTGATATTGGGGCGTGCACCAGAAAAGCCGCTTCGGTCGGTGCGATTTCAGGCGCAGTGGTTTTGCCCTCCGCCCAAGACATCGCACGAAAACAACCTGATCAGAGCGTAAGCTGCCCCCGCAGCGCGCTCCACGACGCGTGCGGTGCGCCCCAGGGCTGCAGCAGCCGCCAGTCGTGCCCGAAAGCACATGCGCGGCACGCCCGAGGGTGCGCCAAGCAAGGAGGCCCGCTATGGAGACCGTGTTTCTAAAACGCCTCGCTCATTTTGGCATCGCGCCCACGCTGTTGGAAGCGCTGGACGCCCAACTCGGCGCCGAATTCGCCTTCGCCAAGGGCGATCATCTGTTTCGCGAGGGAGAGCAGGCGCACGATCTGTTTTTCGTTCAGGACGGCTGGCTGTGCACGCAGGATTTTCTCTCCGATGGGCAGGCGTTTTATCGCTCGCTCTTCACGGCGGGTGATGTGGCGGGGTGTATCGAGCTGGCTTGGCAGCCGGCCTCGGTCGATCTGATGGCCTTGAGCGCGGGCCGTGCGCGGCGTCTGTCGCGCTCGGCGCTGGACGATCTGCTCCACCGCTATCCGGCGTTTGCCGGGCCGCTCCTGACCATGTGCGTCGCCCAGCAGACCGCGGTGGCCGATCGCCACGCCCATGCCCTGCGCAGCGATGGGCGCGGGCGGCTGTTGTATCTCCTGCTCGACATCCACGCCCGTCAGTCCTTGGGAGGTGCGCCCAGTGACCGCATCGATCTGCCGCTGACCCAGATCCAACTGGCCAACGCCATCGGCATGACCAATGTCCATGTCAATGCGCTGCTCAAGGGGCTGGAAAAGGAGGGTGTGATCGAGCGCGGACGGCGCACGCTGCGCTTTCCCAATCTCGCGCGCGCGCGGGCCGAAACCTCGTTTCGCGACCGTTGGAGTGATATCGACGTCGGCTGGACCCGGGCATTTCGCGCCTTTGGCGTGCAGGAGGTGGCGCCCGAGCCAACCCCCTCGCAAAGCGCAACCGGCACGCAGTGAGGCTCTAGCCCGGCCCAGCTTCGGCAGCGATCTCGGCGCGGGATTTGCGCGCGCGTTCCGTCGCCGACTTGAGTTGTCCGCAAGCCGCCAGAATGTCCTCGCCACGCGGCGTGCGCACTGGTGAGGCATAGCCCGCGCGGTTGACGATCTCGGCGAAGGCTTCGATGCGCGCCCAATCGGAGCGTTCATAGACGGCGCCCGGCCAGGGATTGAACGGGATCAGGTTGATCTTGGCCGGAATGCCCGCGATCAGGCGCACGAGGCGGCGCGCATCGGCGTCGCTGTCGTTGACGTCTTTGAGCATCACATACTCAAACGTGATCCGCTCGGCGTTGGAGAGGCGCGGATACGTCCGGCAGGCCTGCATCAAATCCTGGATCGGCCATTTCTTGTTGATCGGCACCAGCGTGTCGCGCACCTCGTCGGTGGTGGCGTGGAGCGAGATCGCGAGCAGCGTGCCGATCTCCTCGCCCGCGCGGTGCATCTCAGGGACCACCCCCGAAGTCGAGAGCGTGATCCGCCGGCGTGAGATCGAAAGACCTTCTCCATCCATAGCAATGCGCATGGCGTCGCGGACGTGGTCCGTGTTGTAGAGCGGCTCGCCCATGCCCATCAGCACGATGTTGGAGAGGCGGCGCGTCTCGGGCGGGCGCTCGCCGGGCTTGGGCCATTCACCGAGATCGTCACGGCAGACCAGGATCTGCGCCACGATTTCGCCCGGCGTCAGATTGCGCACCAGTTTCTGCGTGCCCGTGTGGCAGAAGCTGCACGTCAGCGTGCAGCCGACCTGCGAGGAGATAC
>JBCDHK010000038.1:0-16589 GCA_038750185.1 Pseudomonadota bacterium | reverse complement strand
GGCCGTATTCGATCTCGATACGCGAGGCCAAGACCTCGAATTGCAGTGAGCCGACCACACCCACGATCCAGCCCGAACCGATCGCCGGCTTGAAGAGCTTGGCCGCGCCTTCCTCGGCAAACTGGGTCAGCGCCTTGTCGAGATGCTTGGCCTTGAGCGGATCGCCCGCACGCACCGATTGCAAGAGCTCCGGCGCAAAGGACGGAATGCCGGCAAAGCGCAGATCCTCGCCCTCGGTCAGGGCATCGCCGATGCGCAGTTGGCCGTGGTTGGGGATGCCGATGATGTCGCCTGCCCAAGCGTCCTCGGCGATCTCGCGCTCTGAGGCAAGGAAGAGCACCGGGTTGGAGATTGCCATGGGCTTGGCCGTGCGAACATGGCGCAGCTTCATGCCGCGGGTGAAGTGGCCCGAGCAGAGCCGTACGAAGGCGACCCGGTCGCGGTGCTTGGGGTCCATGTTGGCCTGGACCTTGAAGACAAAGCCCGAGACCTTGGCCTCCTCGGCCGAAACTTGGCGCGCCTGGGTGCGGCGTGGCTGGGGTGGGGGCGCGTGGGCGCCGATCCCCTCCAGCAACTCGCGCACACCGAAGGAGTTGATCGCCGAGCCAAACCAGATCGGCGTCTGGGTGCCGTCCAGCACCGCCTGGGCGTCGAAGGCCGGGAGCAGCCCGCGCGCCATCTCGACCTCCTCGCGCAGTTGGGCCAGCAGGTCCTCGGGGATCAGCTCGTCGAGCTTGGGATCGTCGAGGCCTTCGAGCGAGATGCTCTCGGCTTTGCGGTTGCGATCGGCCCGGTCCATCAGTTCGAGGCGGTCGTGGAGCATGTCGTAGGCGCCGAGAAAGTCGCGCCCCATGCCGATGGGCCAGGAGGCGGGACAGACGTCCAGCGCCAGGTTCTCCTGGATCTCGTCAATGATCTCGAACGTGTCGCGGCTCTCGCGGTCCATCTTGTTGCAAAACGTCAGGATGGGCAGATCGCGCAGCCGACAGACCTCGAACAGTTTTCGCGTTTGGCTCTCCACGCCTTTGGCACCGTCGATCACCATCACGGCGGCATCGACGGCGGTTAGCGTGCGGTAGGTGTCCTCGGAGAAATCCTCATGGCCCGGCGTGTCGACCAGATTGTACCAGTGCCCGGCATACTCAAACGACATCGCCGAGGCCGAGACCGAGATACCGCGCTCTTGCTCCATCTTCATGAAGTCCGAGCGCGTGCGCCGTGCCTCGCCTTTGGCGCGCACCTGTCCGGCCATCTGGATGGCGCCGCCGTAGAGCAGCAGTTTTTCGGTCAGCGTGGTCTTGCCGGCGTCCGGGTGCGAGATGATGGCGAAGGTGCGCCTGCGGGCAACTTCGGGCGGTAGGGGGGGTGCGTTATGGGTGCGCTCCAACATGGGGGTGTTTTAGCGCGGCAGGGCACGCGCAGCCAGATGTCATTCGAGAGAACGCGTGCGCAAGGTCGGATGTGCACACCTTGGCCACCCGGCCATCACCCCCGCGCCACCAGTACCGGTGCGGTCAGATCGCTCAGGCGTTGGCGCTGGCGGCCCTCGGTGTCGAAATTCTCGGTGGCCAGCCACTCAGTGTAGGCCGTGCGCAGCGCGGGCCATTCGCCATCGATGGCCGCATACCAAGCCGTGTCGCGGTTGTAGCCTTTGGTGTGGGTGGCTTGGCGGAACACGCCCTCAAACGAGAGCCCAAGCCGCAGTGCCGCGCGGCGTGAGGGCTGGTTGAGGGCATCGCACTTCCACTCCAAGCGGCGATAGCCGGCCTCAAAGGCCCAGCCGATCAGCGCTGTGAGCGCCTCGGTGGCGGCGGGGGTGCGCTGAAGACGTTTGCTCAGACAAATATGGCCGATCTCGATGGAGCCTGCTTCGGGCGCAATGCGCAGATAACTCGCCACACCCAGCGCCTTGCCCTCCACAACAACGGCATAAAACAGCGGATCGGGTGCCAGACACGCCCCGCGCAGCCAGTCGCGGTAAGCCTCCACATCGGCAAACGGGCCGTAGGGCAGCCAGTGCCAGATCGCGTCGTCTTCGGTGTTGGCCGCGTGCAATGCCTCGGCGTGATCGACCAACAGCGGCTCCAACCGCATGGTGCGCCCGGTCAAGCTCTCGCGCGAGGGCGGGCGCGGCGGTTGCCAGCCAGGCGGCAGGGGCCTGCGCTCCGTATCGGGGGCGCTGGGAGTGTTGGGCATGTCGTCTCCAAAACGGCGAACGGCCCCGGGCTAGCAAAGCCCGGAGCCGTACACAATGGTGAGAGGCGCGGTGGTGAGAGGCGCGGTGTCTTGGGTTTAGTCGGTGGGCGCGGTTTCCGAGCGCTCGCCGTCGACCCAAAAGCCCTCGTAGACCGTGCCCGACGCATAGGTCATCACGCCAAAGCCATGCTGGCGACCGCGCTTGAAGCGCCCGCGGTAGACGTCGCCGTTGGGGTAGGTTGCGGTGCCCTCGCCGTCGATCTCGCCGTTGGCCCAGCCGCCGTCGTAGATGAAGCCGTCGGCCAGCGTCAGCACACCCGCGCCGTCGCGCTGGCCGACGCTGAAGCCGCCCTCGTAAGTGGCGCCGTCGGGGTAGGTGATCTTGCCGGCGCCGTCCTGTTGACCGTTGGCCCATTCGCCCACATAGAGGTGGCCGTCGGCGTAGTCCATGCGGCCTTGGCCGTGGTGGCGGGCCTCGCGGAAGCCGCCGGTGTAAACCGAGCCATTGGCATAGCGCGCCTCGCCTGCGCCCCAGATCACGCCAGCACGCCATTCGCCGGTGTAGGAGCCGCCATCGGCGTAGGTGATGGTGCCCTGGCCGTCGGGGGTGCCATCGACGAACTCGCCCTCGAAGCGCGAGCCGTTGGGATAGGTGGCGATACCGATGCCGCGGATCGAGCCCTGGTCCCAGTTGCCGGTGTAGACGTAGCCGTCGGTGCCGGTGAAGGTGCCCTGGCCGTCGCGCCGGCCCTCGATGAAGCTGCCCTCATAGCGGTCGCCATTGGCGTAGACCGCCGTGCCCTGGCCGTGGCGCTTGCCGTCGACGAAGTTGCCCTCGTAGCGGTCGCCATTGGCGTAGACCGCCTCGCCGATGCCGGTGATCTGGCCGGCTTTCCACTGGCCGGAGTAGCGAAAGCCGTCAGGCAGGGTGATGGTGCCCTCGCCGTCGCGCAGACCCTCGACAAAGCGGCCCTCATAGACGGCGCCGTCGGGGTAGCTGACGATGCCCTGGCCGTGCTGAGCACCGCGGCGCCACTCGCCCTCATAGCGGTAGCCGTTGTCGCGGGTCATCACGCCCACACCGTGGTGGGCCGAGTTTTGGAATTGGCCGATGTAGATCATGCCGCCCGGATACGATGCCTCGCCCTGACCGTTGATCACGCCGTCGATCCACTCGCCGGTGTAGGTGCCGCCGTCAGCGTAGGTGATGGTGCCGATGCCGTGGGGCACGCCGTCCTGGAACTGGCCTTGGTAGATCGAGCCGTTGGGAAAGCGGGCCACGCCATCGCCTTCGATGACGCCGTCGACCCATTCGCCTTCGTATTCGTAGCCATCGGGAGCGACATAGGCGCCGCGTCCGTGTTGCTTACCGTCCTTGAACTCGCCTTGGTATTTCGCCCCGGAGTCGTACTCCTTGGTTACCACCGTACCCGATTCCTGAGCGAACGCGCCACCGACTGCAAAGGTCGCCAGCATAAGCCCCGTTACTGCACCGCGCATGAGCCTCTATCCTCCTGAGGGACCGAACGCGACCGGCGCCGCGTCCACACATTCAATCTTGGGTTTAATCCGGTTCCTGCATGCTGACAATATTTGTTCTTTTTTCGGCACGGATGTGGCCTTGTCGCGACCAGTCGCCATTCTTTAATCGAACGGCAGTGAAATTACCGAGAGGAGCCGGGCATGGCTGCGCCCGACCGACTGCGAATCACCCTGGCCCAACTCGATCCCGTCGCCGGTGACATCGAGGGCAATCTGGACAAGGCCCGCCACGCGCTGGAGGCAGGACGCGCCGCTGGTGCCGATCTGGTCGCGCTGCCCGAGATGTTTCTCTCGGGCTATCAGGTGCTCGATCTCAGCGTGCGCCCGGCTTTCCTGCGCGATTGCCAGGCTGCCTTGGAGCGCCTGGCCGCCGAGACCGCTGGTGGCGGCCCCGCCCTTGGCATCGGTGCGCCGATCGCCGCCGAGACGGCGGGCGACGGTGAGCAACTGGGATCGGGCGTCTACAACGCGTGGCATCTTTTGCAAGATGGGCAGATCCGCGCGGTTTTCCATAAACATCATCGGCCAAACTACGGCGTCTTCGATGAAAAACGCCTCTACCTCGAAGGCGCCGCCCCGGGGCCGGTTGAGGTCGCTGGCTGCCGGATCGGCTTTCCGATCTGCGAGGACATGTGGTTTTCCGATGTCGCCGAGACCCTGGAGGAGGCGGGGGCCGAGCTGCTCGTCGTGCCCAATGGCTCGCCCTATGACCGCCAGAAAGTCGATGCGCGGCTGGCGCACATGGTGGCGCGCGGTGTCGAGACCGGGCTTGGGGTGGTCTATCTCAACCTGACCGGCGCCCAGGACGATCAAGTCTTCGACGGCGGCTCCTTCGGGCTCAATCCGGGCGGAGGCTTGGCCTTTCAGATGCCGTTTTTCGAGGAGGTCATCACCACCATTGAGGTCGAGCGGCGCAACGATGGCTGGCGTTTGGTCCCGGGCGAGACCGCGCCCCAGCCCGCCCCCGCCGAAGCCGACTACCGCGCCATGGTGCTCGCCACCCGCGATTACGTGCTGAAATCGGGGTTTTCCAAGGTGCTGCTCGGGCTCTCGGGCGGTATCGATTCGGCGCTGGTGGCCGCAATCGCCACCGATGCGCTCGGCCCCGACCACGTGCGCTGTGTCATGTTGCCCTCCAAATACACCTCTGAGGCGAGCCTGCGCGACGCCGCCGCTTGCGCCAAAGCGCTTGGCGTCCGCCTCGACCGCGTCTCCATCGCCGAGCCGGTGGCAGCCTGCGAAGCGGCCTTGGCCGGGGTCTTCGAGGGCCACGCCCCCGATGTCACCGAGGAAAACCTGCAATCGCGCCTGCGCGGCACCACGCTGATGGCCATGTCGAATAAATTCGGCGAATTGCTGCTGACCACCGGTAACAAGTCCGAGGTTGCCGTGGGCTATGCCACGCTCTATGGCGACATGAACGGCGCCTACAACCCGATCAAAGACCTCTACAAAACCCGCGTCTTCGCCGCTTGTGGCTGGCGCAACGCCCACCACCACGCGTGGATGCGCGGCCCCGCCGGCACGGTGGTCCCCGAGGCGATCTTACAAAAACCGCCCTCCGCCGAGCTGGCCCCCGATCAAAAGGACGAAGACAGCCTGCCGCCCTACGACGTGCTCGATGCCATCCTGGAGCGCCTGGTCGAGGACGATGCGGCGATTGAGGACATCGTGGCCGAGGGTTTTGAGCGCGAGACGGTGCAAAAGGTCCAGCATCTCTTGTACATCAATGAATACAAACGCTTCCAATCCGCCCCCGGCGCCAAGTTGACCCGCAAGGCCTTCTGGCTCGACCGGCGCTACCCCATCGTCAACCGCTGGCGCGACCGCTCCTGACGCCCAGCGGCGACGGCCCCTGGGGGCGTTTTGCAGGCGTACTGTCTGCGCTATGTCGGCGCAGTCGATGGATTTTACTTGAATTTTAGCGTGCTGCAGTGCACAATATCATATTGAAACACAACGAGTTCATCTCAGAAGGGGCCGCCGATGCTGGAGCCTCCCCCGCCGCGTACAGCTACCCCCCGCCTGCACGCTCGCGCGGTCGATTGGGATACGGCCCTAGAGCACATAGCCGCCGCCTTTCGCCATGCCTTGGCAGCGCCTGAGCCCGCGCGGCTCCTGCTCTGGCCCCGTGGGGCGCACTCCCTCGAAGCCCTCTATCTCGCCGCCAAGCTGAGCCGCAGCGTATTGGGCAATCCCGCCCCCCTGGCGTCCTCGCCTGTTGTGCTGGGTGCTGGCCAAGGAGCGCTGGCGCCGCGCCCCGCGCCCGATCTGCGCGCCGATCTGGCCCGGGCCGATCTGGTTGTGCTGGCCGGTGCTGAGCCCAGCGCGTATCCGGCGTTTGCCAAGGCGCTGTCTGCTGCGCGCCGGGACCGCCCCCGCCTGCGCGTCGCGCTGATCGCCGATCAGGGCGTGGAGGCTGCGGGGGCTGTGGAGGCTGACATCCATCTCACCCCCAGCCCAGGCAGCGAAGGCGCGCTGTTTGCCGGGTTGCTCAATGCCATCGAAGCCGAGGGCGCCATCGACGCCGCCTTCGTGACCGAGCGCACCGAAGGCGCCCCCGAAGCTCTGGCAGCGGCGCGCACGGCCGATCTCCCCGCGGTGTCGGCTACAACCGGGATCGACGAGCGCGCCCTGGCAGCGTTCTACGCCCGTTGGGTGCGCAGCGACCGCGTAGTGACGCTTTGCGGGGCGGGGCTGGGCGAAGACGCCACCGATGCCATCGCCAACGCCCACCTGGCCAGTGGACGCCTCGGGGTACCCGGCGCGGCGGTCTTGGCGCTGCCTGATGTGCAGACTGGGGCTGGGGCCTTGGTCGAGGGGTTGCTCGGCCTGGACGACGAAGGCGCGCGGCGGCGTCTTGGTGCGCTTTGGGGTGGGGGCAGGCTGGCGCTTGGCCCGGCGCCCACTGTCCAGGCGATGACCGCCACCCCCCTCAGCGCCGTGTTGGTGCTCTCTGGCGATCCCGCACCGCCGCTCTCGACTGCCGAGGCCGCAGCACTCGACGCCTGCCCCTTTGTCGCCGTTGCCGGCAACGCGCCCGAGCCGGCCTTTCGCGCCGAGGCGGTATTGCCGGTGCAGGGCTTGGGCGAGAGCGAGGGCACGGTGCTCAGCGCTGGCGGGCGGCTGGTGCGCTCGGCTCCCGCCGAGGCGCCCAGTGAGACACCCAGTGCAGAAGTGCAGGCGCCCTGGCAGGCAGTCTCTGCGTTGGCGCGGGCTCTGGGCGGGCGTGGTTTCGAACATGCGGATGCGGCCTCGGTGCGCCGTGAGATGGCGGCGCTCGGGCCGGACACCGAGTGGCTGGAGGCGCCCAGCGCCCGCAGTGCCCCCAGCCCTTTGCCAGCGCTGACGCTTGCTCTGCCAGAAGAGGGCTTGGTCCGCCTCAGCCCGCGCCCCAGGATCGAGCGCAACTCCAAACTGCTTCGCTATAGCTGAGTCGACGCCTCAGCACTCCTCGCCAAAGCGCGAGGCGACCAGTTCGCTCAGCGCCTCAAGCAACGCATCCGCGTCCGGGCCATGGGTCGAGACTTCGATGGTCGAGCCGCGCGAGGCCGCCAGCATCAACAGCCCCATGATCGACGCCCCAGAGACCGCCTGCCCATCGCGGCGCACTTCGGCCTCGGCCTCAAAACGCTCGACGGTTTCGACAAAGCGCGCCGAAGCCCGGGCATGCAGGCCCCGGGCATTGACGATTTCAAGACGGCGGGTGTGGGACATGGAAAGGCTCGCAAAGGCAGGACGTACGGGACGCGGGTTCACTCGCTGCGCTGGCCGCGCTCGGGATCGAGGATGCGCGCCGCCGAATCGATATACTTGTGCCCCGCCTCCAGCGCCAGCCGCACGGCTTCATCGAGCGGGCGCTCGCGCACCTTGGCCAGTTTGACCAGCAACGGCAGATTGGCGCCGCAGATCACCTCGATGCGCTCGTGGTGCATGGAGCCCAGCGCCAGATTGGACGGTGTGCCGCCGAACATATCGGTAATCAGCACTACCCCCGCGCCGGTATCGGTCTCGGCGACGACGCGGTCGATCTCGGCTTGGCGCTGGCGCAGGTCGTCGCTGGGGTGAATGGCGATGGTGACGGCGTTGGGCTGGGGGCCCACCACATGCTCGGTGGCTTCCAACAGCGCGTCGGCCAGCGTGCCGTGGGCGACGATAACGATGCCGATCACGCTGGGCGCTCCGCGAGGCCGACCCGGGCCAGTTCGCGGTGGCGCAGCGCCACGGTATAGCCCTCGGCCTCGATGCGCGCCGCCGTGGCCTCGGCCAGCGTGACCGAGCGATGGCGCCCGCCAGTGCAGCCGAACGCGACGGAGAAATAGGCCTTACCCTCGGCCTGATAAGCGGGTAGCAGCATGGCGATCAGATCGGCGGTCTTGTCGAAGAACGGCTGGTAGAGTGGGTCTTGTGCTACGAAGCCTTGGATGGCGGTGTGGGTGCCGTCAAGGGCTCTCAGGGCCGGATCCCAGTAGGGATTTCTGAGAAACCGGCAATCGAGCACCATATCGGCATCATGGGGCGCGCCGCGCTTGTAGGAGAACGACTGCACGGAGACCGCCAGTCCGCGCAGGCTGGCGGGGCGAAAGCGGGTGTTCAGCTCGGCCTTCAGATCATGGGGGGTGAGGGCGGTGGTATCGAGCACCACATCGGCGCGCCCGCGGATCTCTTGGAGGATGTCGCGCTCGCGGGCGATGCCGGAGGCGGGATCTTCCTGAGGCGCGAGGGGGTGGCGGCGCCGGGTTTGGGAAAACCGCGTCAGCAACACCGCATCGGCGCAATCGAGAAACACCAGAAGGGCCGCCAAGCCAAAGCGCGTGCGCAGACGATCGAGCCCGTCGAGGAGCGCGCGCACCGAAAAGCCGCGCGTGCCCGCGGCAATGCCAAGCGCCACCGGCTGGCCCTGGGTGGCGGCAGGTTCGACCACGGCATCGAGCAGCGATAGGGGGACGTTGTCGAGGGGCTCGTAACCGAGATCCTCGAAGGCGTTGATCGCCGTGGTGCGCCCGGCCCCGGAAGGCCCGGTAACGATCACCACCAGCGCCCTGGGCGAGGCCATGGCGAGCGGGCTGGGCGCGCTCATGTCAGATCGGTGAAGAAATCGGGTTCGAGCAGCGTGCCAGCGCGCAACACGGCAAATAGCGCCGCCGGCAGGCCGGGGCGGTCGCGCCCGGCGATGACCGGGTATTCCTGGCCGAGCAGGCGCCGCCGGGTGTGTTCGGGTAGGCGCTCGCGCGTGGCGGTGTTGAGATCGACGACGAAGGCCAAGGGCGCTTGATCGATATAGGGCAGGCGGATCAGGCCGATGCCGCGCAATTCGACCAGCCCGGCGATGGGCTTGGGGGCGTTCATCACCAAGCCGCCGCCGCGCCCGCGCTCGATGGCGACCCAGTCGTCGGCGACGAGCCCTGCGCCGAGCGCCATCATCTCGACGGCGAGGGCCGTCTTGCCGCTGCCCGGATCGCCGGTGATCAGCAGGCCGCAATCCTTGTAGGCGACGGCGCTGGCATGCACCGTGATCGCGTTGGGGCCGGAGGTCTCTACCAGCGAAGACGTCAGCGCCATCGGCTCACTCGGGCAGATCGAAGATAAAGCGTGCGCCAAGCGGGGCGGCCTCGGGGCCGGCGGCGGGATCGAGGATGTTCTCGACCCAGATCCGCCCGCCGTGCGCCTCGACGATCTGGCGCGAGATCGCCAGGCCGAGGCCCGAGTGATTGCCGAAGCCTTCGCTCTCGGGGCGCTCGGTGTAGAAGCGCTCGAAGACGGACTCGATGTTGTCGGGCGGCACGCCGGGCCCGTGGTCGGAGACGGAGACGCGCACGCCGCCACCCGGGCGCTCGATGGCTTTCAGCGCCACCGTGGAGCCCTCGGGCGAGAACGACAGCGCGTTGTCGAGGAAGTTGGTCACCACCTGGGCGATGCGCCCTTCGAGGCCGCGTGCGCCGAGGCGGCCCTCGGGCAGATCGAGCGTGACATGGACGCCGCGCTTCTCGCCTTGGGTGGCAAAGACCTGCGAGAGCATCTCCAGGAGCGAGCCGAGGTCGAAGTCCTCCATGCGCTCGCGCACCAGATCGGCGTCCAGGCGCGAGGCGTTGGAGATGTCGGTGACCAGGCGGTCCATGCGGCTGACGTCCTTCTGGATCACGTCCATCAGGCGCTGGCGCTGCTCAGGGGTGCGGGCGTATTCCATGGTCTCGACGGCAGAGCGCAGCGAGGTCAGGGGGTTTTTGATCTCGTGTGCCACATCGGAGGCAAAGCTCTCGATGGCGTGGATGCGCTTGTAGAGCGCGTCGGTCATGCGAATGAGCGCTGAGGACAACTCGCCAATCTCATCGGTGCGTCGGCTCATGTCGGGGATCTCGGCGCGCTCGGGGCTCAGCGGGCGGGCCGAGTTGACGCCTTCGCTGTCGGCGGCGGCGGCGAGTTTGCGGATCGGCATGGCGATGGTGTTGGCCAGCAAAATCGAGAGCCCGGTGGAGACGATGGCCGCGACCAGGAACACCTGTAAGATCGCAGCACGCTCGGCGCGCACGATTTTGTTGATGTCATCGCCCTCGGTCGAGAGCACCAACACGCCGATGATCGCCTCGGCGCGGTAGACGGGCACGGCGATGGACACGATCAACTGATCAGCCGTGTTGATGCGCACGGCCGAATTGACCCCGCCCTCAGCCGCCTCGCGCACGCCCTGGTCGCGGGCAATGCCGGTGTCGGTGTTGGGATCGTAGACGATGCCGTTTTCGGTGTGCAGCGAGCGCTCAAAGCCGCCGTAGAGGCGTTCGATGCGGTCGAACAGGCTGTCGATGGCGCTGGAATCGGCCAGGGCATCGGCAGCGGTCTCGCCCGCTGGCCCGGAGACACTGGCGCGGGTGTCGCCGATCAGGCGCAGCCGCCGGTCATAAAGGCGCGCGCGCAGCCCCGCGGTATCGGCCAGGCGGTTGAGCGCGGCATTGGCGCTGGCGGGGTCGTAGCCGGCAGCGCTCGGATCGAGCACGGCGCGCTCGGCCACGGTGATCGCGTTCACGCGCCCGAGGGTCTTCAGGCTGTCCAAGCGCTGCTCGATCAGCCCGGAGCGGAACTGATTGAGATACATCGCCCCCGCAACCAAAAACGCCAAGCCCGCCAGATTGAAAAAGATGATCCGGCGCTGCAGCGATGAAAACGGCGCCGATTGTTTGAGCCCGCGCACGATGCGCTCGCGCGTGCTGGCGGGGCGGGGGCGGTCGTCGAGGCCGACCATGGGGCGTCGACCGCGCGTTGGCAGAGCGCTGTCGTTGTGTGCCTCCAGCCCGGCCTCCACGGGTAGGGCGGTTGACTTCAGAACGTTCACCGGCCGGGCACCTCGCGCGCTGTCCGAAGGTCGATCCGAGAGGAGATGGCGCCCTGGGCGGCCTCCTCAGGCTTCGTTGTAACGGTAGCCGACGCCGTAGAGCGTCTCGATCGAATTGAACTCCGGGTCCACCTTGCGGAATTTCTTCCTGATGCGCTTGATATGGCTGTCGATGGTGCGGTCGTCCACATAGACTTGGTCATCGTAGGCCGCATCCATAAGTTGGTCGCGATTCTTGACGAAACCAGGGCGGCTGGCCAGCGCCTCCAAAATCAGGAATTCGGTCACCGTCAGCGTCACCGGCTGGCCCTGCCAGAGCGAGGCATGGCGCAGCGGATCCATCTCCAGCTTGCCGCGGCGCATGACCTGCTCGGACTCCTCGCGCTCCGCCCCCGCATTCTCGATCGCCTCGCGCCGGCGCAACACGGCGCGGATGCGCTCGACCAGGAGGCGCTGCGAGAACGGCTTGCGGATGTAGTCGTCAGCGCCCATGCGCAGGCCGAGCACCTCGTCGATTTCCTCGTCCTTGGAGGTGAGGAAGATCACCGGCAGATCGGATTTCTGGCGCAGCCGGCGCAAGAGCTCCATGCCGTCCATGCGCGGCATCTTGATGTCGAACACGGCCAGATCGGGCGGCGTCGAGGACAGCGCCGTCAGCGCCGAGGCACCATCGGTGTAGCTGGTGACGTCGTAGCCCTCCGCCTCCAGCACCATGGACACCGAGGTCAGAATGTTGCGGTCGTCGTCGACGAGAACGATGCTGGCCATGGGTTTCCTGGGTTGGTGAGTGGGAGGGGCGGGTGTGTTAGCCTTCTTTTTGCACTGATTTCGCAGTTTGCAAAGGGTGTGATCGCCTTTAGCGGGTGAAAAATCCCAAGAGCGTGCCCGATAGAAGGCCCCATACCAGCCTGCGTTGAGCCGCGGCCGCCGTGTGGTCCTCGTGTGGTGTGGCCTGCGCCCGATCCTGGTTCGCGGTGCGTTAAACCACGTTGACCATGGCGCAAGCAGTGCTCCGCGGCCTGCGAATCCCGCAAAGGCACAGTCCGTGGCGAAATTGCCGGGCGCGGGGCAGGGGGCGCTCTGGACGTGCGCAATCTTATTGCGTAAGACCGGCGCCAACCACAACAACGACTTGGCGCTTCGACCAGTCGGGAGGGAGGACAGGGTGGCTTTCGGCTCCTTGGGCCGAACGAATTGGGAGAAGACGATGGAAACGGGTGCGGAAACGGGCGTGCAAACGGGCACGGTCAATCCCGAGCGCACGCTGGCCAAAACCGGTATCACTGGGCTGGCGCGCGTGCACTACAATCTGACCGAGCCGGGGCTGATGCAGGCGGCTGTGGCGCGGGGCGAGGGCGAGATCGGCCAGGGCGGCACGCTGCTCGTGGTCACCGGGCGCCACACCGGGCGCAGCCCCAAGGACAAATTCGTGGTGCGCGAGGCCTCGGTCGAGGCCGATGTCTGGTGGGAGAACAACCCGCCCATGGATCCGGACGCGTTCGAGCGCCTGCGCGCCGATATGTTTGCGCACATGGCTGGGGGCGAGTATTTCGTCCAAGATCTCTACGCTGGCGCCGATCCCGCCCACCGCCTTAACGTGCGCTTGGTCAACGAACTGGCCTGGCATGGCCTTTTCATCCGCCACATGCTGCGCCGCCCCGCGCGCGAGGAACTGCCGAGCTTCACGCCCGAGTTCACCATCGTCAACTGCCCGAGCTTCAAGGCCGATCCCGCCCGCCACGGCTGCCGCTCCGAGACTGTGATCGCGATTTCGTTCGAGCGCCGCATGGTGCTGATCGCCGACACCTCCTACGCCGGCGAAAACAAGAAGTGCATCTTCTCCATCCTGAATTTCCTGCTGCCCGCCAAGGGCGTGATGCCGATGCACTGCTCGGCCAACCACGCCGATGGCAACCCTGAGGACGCGGCGATCTTCTTTGGGCTCTCTGGCACGGGCAAGACCACGCTCTCGGCCGATCCCGAGCGCACCCTCCTAGGCGATGACGAGCACGGCTGGACCGATCAGGGCCTCTTCAATTTCGAGGGCGGTTGCTACGCCAAGACCATCAGCCTCTCGCCCGAGGCCGAGCCCGAGATCTATGCGACGACCTCGAAGTTCGCGACCGTGATCGAGAACATGGTATACGACCACGACACCCGCACGCTCGATTTCGAGGACAACAGCCTCACCCCCAACATGCGTTGCGCCTATCCGCTGCACTATATCTCCAACGCCTCCGAGACCGGGCTTGCGGGTATGCCGCGCACCGCTGTGATGTTGACCTGCGATGCCTTTGGCGTGCTGCCCCCGATCGCGCGGCTGACGCCTGCCCAGGCGATGTTTCACTTCCTGTCGGGCTTTACCGCCAAGGTCGCCGGCACCGAGAAGGGGTTGACCGAGCCCTCCCCCACATTCTCGACCTGTTTCGGCGCGCCCTTCATGACGCGCCGCCCCGAGGTCTATGGCGATCTCCTGCGCGCCAAGCTGGCCCAGCACGGCGTGACCTGCTGGCTGGTCAACACCGGCTGGACTGGCGGCGCGCATGGCGTGGGCGCGCGCATGCCGATCCAGGCGACGCGGGCGCTCTTGCGCGCAGCCCTCGATGGCTCGCTGGCTGAGGCGGAGTTTCGCACCGATGCCAATTTCGGCTTTGCCGTGCCGCTCTCGGTGGCGGGGGTGGACGACACCCTGCTCGATCCGCGCCGCACCTGGGCCGATCCAGCCGCCTATGATGCCCAAGCGCAAAAGCTGGTGGCGATGTTCAGCGAGAACTTCGCCCAGTACGCCCCCCATGTCGGCGAGGACGTCAAGGCCGCAGCACCGCGCGCTGCCTAAAGAGCCCGAGACGGGGAGCGCCCGCGCGCTCCCCTGAAGCGGGGGACATCAAAACGGATTGCGCTCGCAATCGTCATCATCGATCGTGAACAGGCGCGGATCGAGGCGCGTATTGGAGCGCGTATCCTGGAGCGCCACCGTCGTGGTCAGCCCCTGGGCATCGACCACCACCCATTGGCGCAGCGCCAACGGCACATCGGCAAAGATCAGCGTCAGCGAGCCCTGTTCGGGCGCATCCGGATCGATGGC
The DNA here is from genome assembly GCA_038750185.1 of Pseudomonadota bacterium. GTDB lineage: Bacteria > Pseudomonadota > Alphaproteobacteria > Rhodobacterales > Rhodobacteraceae > Thermohalobaculum. The sequence goes on along the minus strand of JBCDHK010000038.1, from coordinate 2,439 downwards.
ACGCACGCGTAGCTGGCCCTCGGCGCGCGCCATGGTAGAGATCGCCCCTTCGCGGCGCAGATCGACCCGGTCGCGCAGCAGGATATCGAGCGGCGTCTCCGAGAGCGGGAAGCGATCAAAAGTCTCGATCTGGCGATCGCACACCCCAACCCAGACCCCATCGGCAATGATCAGCGCCGGGTTGGGCGGGCGGTACTCAAAGCGCAGCCGTCCGGGGCGGCGCATGTAGAACTTACCCTCCGACAACTCACCGTCCGGGCCGATCTGGACGAAATCGCCCTCCAGCGTGCCGAGACCGTTGAGATAGTTGGAGATGCGCAGCAGATCGCGCTGTTCGGTGCCTTGGGCGCTGGCGGTGGCCGCCAACAGGCAGAAGGCGAGGGTGAGGGGGGCGAGAGTTAGGGCGAGACGCATCGGGAGCACTCCTTATCCGGCCCCTGGGTAGCGCGGGGGTGCGGGGGCTGTCGAGAGCGTTGAACGCGCGCCCAACAGGTAGCAGTCGCGCCCTCACGTGGGCGAGAGCGCTCAGCGCTCCTCGATCAGGATATTGCGCTTGCCGACGGCATTGGCTGTCGAGACCACGCCTTGGTCCTCCATCTGCTCGACAAGGCGCGCGGCCTTGTTATAGCCGATCTGGAGTTTGCGCTGGATGTAGGAGGTCGAGCACTTGCGGTCGCGCGCGACGATGGCCACGGCACGGTCGTAGAGGGCATCGTCGCTGTCGCCGGCGTTGGCAAAGCCGAGCTTTTCCTCGACTGTGGTGTCGCTGTCCTCGCCGCCGTCGTCGGTGACGGCTGAGACGTATTCGGGGGTGCCCAGCGTCTTGAGATGGCGCACCACCTCCTCAACCTCGTCATCGGTGACAAAGGGGCCATGGACGCGCCGGATGCGCCCGCCACCGGCCATATAGAGCATATCGCCCTGGCCGAGTAGCTGCTCGGCGCCTTGCTCGCCCAGGATGGTGCGGCTGTCGATCTTACTTGTGACCTGGAAGGAAATCCGCGTCGGGAAGTTGGCCTTGATCGTCCCCGTAATCACATCCACCGAGGGCCGCTGCGTCGCCATGATCAGGTGGATGCCGGAGGCGCGCGCCATCTGGGCCAGGCGCTGGATGCAGGCTTCGATCTCCTTGCCCGCAACCATCATCAGATCGGCCATCTCATCGACGATGACCACGATCAAGGGCAGCGCCTCGGGCACCATGGTCTCGGTCTCGAAGACCGGTTCGCCGGTCTCCTCATCGAAACCGGTCTGGACGGTGCGGGTGAACTGCTCGCCCCGCGAGAGCGCCTCGCGCACGCGCGCATTATAGCCGTCGATGTTGCGCACCCCGGTCTTGGACATGCGCCGGTAGCGCTCCTCCATCTCGGCCACGACCCATTTGAGCGCCACCAGCGCCTTCTTGGGATCGGTCACCACAGGCGAGAGCAGATGCGGGATACCGTCGTAGACGCTGAGTTCCAGCATCTTGGGATCGATCATGATCAAACGGCACTGCTCGGGGCCAAGGCGATAGAGCAACGACAAGATCATGGTGTTGACCGCCACCGACTTGCCCGAGCCGGTGGTGCCCGCGATCAACAGGTGGGGCATCTTAGCCAGATTGGCGATAACGGGCGCGCCCTCGATATTCTTGCCAAGCGCTAAGGCCAGCGCGTGGGAGGTCTCGGCGAAATCGGGGCTCTCGAACACCTCGCGCAGGAAGACGGTCTCGCGCTTGGCGTTGGGCAGTTCGATCCCGATCACGGTGCGCCCTGGTACAGTGGACACCCGCGCCGAGAGCGCCGACATCGAGCGCGCGATATCGTCGGCCAGACCAATCACCCGTGAGGCCTTCAGCCCCGGCGCCGGCTCCAACTCATAGAGCGTGACCACGGGGCCCGCCTTGACCGCGACGATCTCGCCGCGCACGCCATAATCGGCCAGCACCGTCTCCAATTGGCGCGCCTGTTCATAAAGCGCGTCTTCGTCGACCGCGGTATTGGCGATCTTGGGGCGGCGTTGGAGCAGATCGAGGGTCGGCGCGTCATAGACTTCGGGCTCGGGCGGGGCAGGGGGGAGCGTGGTGCGCGGTGCGGCGGCGATGGTCGGGTCATCGCTCATGTCGGCGGTGATCGAGGGTGCATCGGGGACGCGGCGTATCCCGTCCGGCAAGACCTCCTCGTCGTCGTCGCGCTGCATAACCTCGGCGATGGTGTCGTCACTCTCGAAAGGACGCACCGTGCCGGCGTTGCGCAGGGCGCGCATGGCGAGGCTGAGCGGGCTCTCCTGTTCGGGGGTGTCGCGGGGGTCGTCGTCTTCGGTGGTGTCGGCTGCCGTGGTTGCCGGGGGCAACGGGGCCTCCGGCTCGACGCGCGTGTTCGGCGGGGTCTTTGGCTCGGCAATCGGTTGCGGCGGCAGCGGCGCGGCTTTGGGCGGTGCTGGGGGCCTTTTCGCCTT
>JBCDHK010000037.1:0-16642 GCA_038750185.1 Pseudomonadota bacterium | reverse complement strand
GAAGTCCATCTGGTAGGTCTTCTTGTCGCCCGCCAATGCGCCGCCCGAGCCGACCGCCTCGCGAAACGGCCCGTAGTAGGCCGAGGCGTATTTGACGGCGTAGGACAGGATGGCGACGTGGGGGTAGTCCTCACGCTCCAGGGCTTGGCGCATGACGCCGATGCGCCCGTCCATCATATCGGAGGGGCCGAGGATGTCGGCGCCGGCCTCAGCCTGGGCCAGGGTCTGTTTTTCCAGGGCAAGCAGGGTTTCATCGTTGAGGACTACCCCCACGTCGCCATCCTGTCCTACGCCGTCAAATACGCCTCGGCCTACTACGGGCCGTTTCGCGAGGCGGTCGGCTCGGGGGGTGCGCTGGCGGGCGATAAGAAGACCTACCAGATGGACTTCGCCAACACCGACGAGGCGCTGCGCGAGGTCGCCACCGATCTGGCCGAAGGCGCCGACATGGTGATGGTCAAGCCCGGCATGCCCTATCTCGACATCTGCCGCCGTGTTGCCGAGACCGGCACGCCGACCTTCGCTTATCAAGTCTCGGGCGAGTACGCGATGCTCAAGGCCGCCGCCCAAAACGGCTGGCTCGACGAAGAGCGTGCCATGCTGGAGGGCCTGTCCGCCTTCAAACGCGCCGGATGTTCGGGCGTCTTGACCTATTTTGCGCTGGAGGCTGCGCGGCTGTTGCGCTCCTAAACCCTTGTCATTCAGCCCTGGCCACCCGATCTCTCTGCCAGGCGACAAAGGAGAGAGCCCATGCGGTGGAAACTGGCAGGTGCTGGCGTCTGTGTCCTGGCGGCGTGCGGTGTGATGATGACCTCCGAGCCCGCCCCCGCCGGTGCGCGCTACGACACTTCCGCAGGCCCCGTCTTCGTCGAGCGCATCGCCGATGGCTTCGACACCCCCTGGGCGGTGGCATTTCTGCCCGAAGGCCGCCTGCTGGTCACCGAGCTTGGCGGACGTCTCTGGTATCTCGATGGCCCCGAGCGGCGCGAAGTGGCCGGGCTGCCGCCCGTGCGCCAAACCGGCCAAGGCGGTTTGATGGACGTGGTCGCTGCCCGCGATTTCGCCACCACGCGCCAGATCTTCCTGACCTACACCGCGCCCGACGGCAGCGCCACGCGCACCGAGATGGCCAAGGCGCGCCTCTCCGAGGACGGCGCCCGCCTCGACAACGTCGAGGTGCTCTACCGCCAGGAGCCGGCCATCGACAGCGCGCGCCACTTCGGCGCGCGCGTGGTCGAAGCGCCCGACGGCACCCTCTGGATCACCCAGGGCGACCGCGCCGAGCGCCCCATGGCCCAAGACACCGCCAACACCATCGGCAGCGTGCTGCGTGTCGCGCGCGACGGCTCGGTGCCCGCGGACAATCCCTTTGCCAAGGGCGGCGGCCATCCACTGATCTGGTCCTATGGTCACCGTAACCCGCAAGGCGCGGCACTCGGGCTCGATGGCCAGCTCTACACCGTCTCCCACGGTGCGCGCGGCGGCGATGAGATCAACCGTCCTGTAAAGGGCGGCAACCACGGCTGGCCCGAGGTCTCCTATGGCACCTATTACTGGGGTGGTTCGTTCCCAGCATCGAGTAGGGCCGACACCGTCGCGCCGCTGTTCTACTGGGATCCCTCCATCGCGCCCTCTGGCATGACGATCTATTCGGGCAAGCTCTGGCCCGAATGGCAGGGGGACATCTTCGTCGGCGCGCTCAAATACCAGCTGGTCTCGCGGGTCGATGTCGAGGACGGGCGCCTCGGCAGCGAGGAGCGCTTGTTCACCGGCGAATACGGCCGCATCCGCGACGTGCGCGAGGGCCCCGAGGGCGCGCTCTGGTTCCTGGGTAACGACGGCGTCGGGTCGCTTTACCGCATCACCCCGGCGGAGTGAGGCAGCCAACGCCCTTGGCAGGGGCGGCCGCAGCGCGGTAGAAACTGCCCATGATCGCGCGCTTTACCTCCCTGGTGGCCGGGCTGCCCGCCACCGTGCCCTTCGTCGGCCCCGAGACGCTGGAGCGTCAGCGCTCCCAGCCCTTCACGGCCCGCCTCGGCGCCAATGAGAACGGCTTTGGCCCCTCGCCCAAGGCGGTGGCGGCGATGCGCGAGGCGGCGGGCATGGTCTGGCGCTACGGCGATCCCACCTCCCACGATCTGCGTGAGGCGCTGGCCGAGCATCACGGTGTGGCCGTCGAGCGCATCGCCATCGGCGAGGGTATCGACGGTCTGCTCGCCAACACCGTGCGCCTGTTCGTCGAGCCGGGCACGGCGGTGGTGACGTCCGAGGGTGCCTATCCGACCTTCAGCTATCATGTGGCAGGTTTTGGCGGGGTCTTGCACAAGGTCCCCTACAAAGACGATGCCGAGGACGCCGAAGCTCTGGCCGAGGCTGCCCATCGCCACCGCGCACGGCTGGTGTACTTCGCCAATCCCGACAACCCCATGGGCCTCGCCCAATCCGCCGAGACCGTGACGCGGCTGCTCAAGGCACTGCCGAGCGACTGTCTGCTCTGTCTGGATGAGGCCTATATCGAGCTTGCCCCCGAGGGTACGGCCCCGCCCTGGTCGCTGGACGATCCGCGGCTGATCCGCTTTCGCACCTTTTCCAAAGCGCACGGTATGGCGGGCCTGCGCCTCGGCTATGCCGTGGCCGATCCGCAAATCGTCCAGGGGTTTGAGCGCATCCGCAACCACTTCGGCGTCAACCGCATGGCCCAGACCGCGGCCCTGGCGGCCCTGGGCGACCAGGCCCATCTCCAGGCGGTGTGCCTTGCCGTCGCCAAAAGCCGCACCCGCCTGAGCGCCATCGCCGCTGAGAACGGCCTCAAGGCGCTGCCCTCAGCCGCCAACTTCGTGGCCATCGACTGCGGGCGCGACGGCGCCTTCGCCCGCACCGTCCTCGATGCGCTGCTGGGGCGCGGCGTCTTCGTGCGCATGCCGGGCGTCGCCCCGCTCGACCGCTGCATCCGTCTCACCTGCGGCCCCGAGCCCGAGATGGACGTCTTCGCGCGCGCGCTGCCCCAAGCCCTCGCCGAGGCCCGCGCGCATGTGGCCGATCCAGCGCCCGTCTGAGCCTTGGCCCACCCCTTAAGCGGCGCCGATCTGGCCACCTTGGCCCGCGTCTTCGCCAATGCCGGGCCGCCGACCAGGTGGGGCCGGGCCGCCTCGATCTGGGGAGCAGCACTCGGGCGCGCGCCCATCTCGGCGCTGGAGGCGCTCTGGCTGCGTGGGCGCCTGCCTGCCCTTGAAGAGATGCCGCCCCCGGTGTTCATCCTCGGCCATTGGCGCTCGGGCACCACCCACCTCTACAACGTGATGAGCCGTGGCGGCTGGGGCTATGTGCCCCCGCTTGCCACCGGATTGCCTTGGGATCTCTTCACCATCGCGCGGGCGCTGCGCCCCTGGCTGGAGCGCAAACTACCCAAGACCCGCTACATCGACGCCATCCCCGTCCACCCCGACAGCCCGCAGGAGGACGAGATCGCGCTGGCCAATATGTCGGCACTGTCGTTCTACCATGGGCTCTATTTCCCGCGTCATCTCAGCCGCCTGATTGATCGTGGCGTGTTCCATGACGGCTGCTCGGAGGCCGAGATCGCGGCCTGGGAGGGGCGCTTTGTCTATCTGTTACGTAAATTGGCGCTCCACCAAGGCGCGCCGCTGCTCATCAAAAACCCGGTCTACACCGCGCGCCCGGCCCAGATCAGACGCCTGTTTCCCGGCGCCAAGTTCATCCACATCCACCGCAATCCGTTCGACGTGTTTCTCTCGATGCGCAATTTCTACGCGCGCCTCCTGGAGGAACTGGCGCTCCAGCCCGCCGAGGGGCTCGACATCGACGCGGTAATCCTCGACGTCTACGCCCGCATGATGACGGCCTACGATACCGAGACCGCCGGCTGGTCCGCCCCCGATCTGATCGAACTGCCCTACGATCTGCTCGACCGCGAGCCCCTGACCGCTCTGCAGCAGATCTACGACGGCCTGGAGCTGGAAGGATTTGCTGCGGCAACCCCGGCCTTCACGGCTTATCTGGAGGGCGTCAAGAGCTACCGCAAAAACGCCTTCAAGGGCGACGCGGCGGCCGTTGAAAAAGTGCTCGCCCATTGGCGTCCCTGGATCGAGCGCCATGGTTATGCCGTGCCCGAGCCTTCGCCATGAGGGCACGCCTGGTCGTGCTCGCGCTGGCCGCCCTGGCGCTCTGGTGGCTCTGGCCTGCCGCACCGCTGGCCGCACGGTTTGGCCTCGACGATTGCCGCGTCCTGGCGCTGAGCGACACCACCACCGGCAAGCCGATCCGCGGTGTCGAGGACATGGCACTCGCAGACGAGACGCTGATCCTCTCGGCCTATGACCGCCTCTCAGCCGGGCGCGGTGAAGCGGGCGGGCTCTACCGTCTGCCGCTTGCCGCCTTGGCCGAGGACGGACCGCTGGCGCTCACGCCTGTCGCCCCCGGGATCGACCACCCCCACGGTATCGCCGCCGCCGGTGGGCGTCTGGCGGTAATCGCCCGCACCTACGGCGCCAACGGATTGGAGGGCGCCGCCATCCACATCCTCGATGCCAAGAGTGGGGCAGTGCTTTGGCAGGCCGTGGACCAATGCACCGCCAACGATCTCGCCTTTGCCGGGCCATGGGTGGCCGTCAGCCATGACCGGCGCCACTGCGAGGGGCTCAGCTGGCGCGAAATGCTGCTACCGGCAGGCCATGCCCGCGTCGAGCGCCTGAGCGCCACCGAGAGTGCCACGCTCGCGACCGCGCTGACCTTTGCCAACGGCATCGCCATCGGGCCAGGCGCTGGCTGGCGCCTAGCCGTGGCCGAGACCCGCGCCGCGCGCCTCACCCTCGACCCCGAGACCCCGCGCGCGCGCCGCCTCGCGCTGCCGGGCGCGCCCGACAATCTGAGCCTCGCCCCCGACGGACGCCTCCTGGCCGCGCTACACCCAAGCCTCTGGCGCCTCGCCCTCCACCGCCACGGCCTGAGCGCGCGCGCGCCCTCTCGCGCCGTGGCCGTCGATCCGATGACCGGTGCGGTAGAGGTCCTGTTCGACGATCCCGGCGGAGACCTCTGGCCCGGCGCCACGGTCGCCGTCGAGACGCCGGACGCCCTGGTGCTCGGCGCGATCCGTGCTGCGGGCGTTCTGGTTTGCGAGAGACGGGCATGAAGGTGTTGGTCACCGGCGCCGCGGGGTTTCTCGGGCGCCATCTGGTCGAGCGGCTGCTGGAGCGGGGCGAGCACGTCTTAGCCCTTGATCTGGCCTTTCTGCCACCGTTGCCCGAAGCCGTTGACATCCGCATCGGCTCGATCCTCGATCCCGCTGCGCTCGCCGAGGCGCTTGCCGGGTGCGATGCGCTGATCCATGCCGCTGCGCTGACCGATCTTTGGACGCGAGACCCGTCCGATTTCGACCGGATCAACCACCGCGCCACAGTGGCCGTCTTGGAGGCCGCCGCAGCCAGCAAACTCCGCCGCGCGGTGCATGTCTCGTCTTTCGTCACGCTGATCGCGGGGCCACGCGCAGCCCCCCTCCGCCGCGTCGATGAAACGCTCGAACTGCCGCCAGAGGCCATGCTGGGCGCCTATGCCCGGGCCAAGCGCCGCGCTGAACTGGCCGCACTCGCAGCGCCCTTGGAGACGGTCGTCGTGTTGCCGCCAGCGCCCATTGGCCCGGGTGATTATCGCCCGACCCCACCGGGCAAACTGCTGTGCGATCTGGCCAATGCGCGCCTGCCTGCCCTGATCGACTGCACCTGGAACTTCGTCGATGTGCGCGCCCTGGCCGAGGGCATCCTGGCGGCGCTGGAGCAGGGCCAGCCGGGGCGGCGGTATCTGCTGAGCGGCGAAAACCTCACCACCGATAGTTTTCTGGCGCGCTTTGAGCAGGTTACGGGCCGGGCCGCTCCTAAAGCGCGCGTGCCCTGGGGGGTCGCGCTTGCAGTGGCGCAGGCCTCGGAGGCGTTCTCCGTGCTGACCCGGCGCCCGCCGACGGCGCCTGTCGCTGGGGTGCGCCTGTCCGGCCCGCGCCTCGACTTCGACGCCAGCCGCGCCGGACAAGAACTCGGCTGGGCGCCTCCACCCATCGATGCAGCCCTGCGCGACGCCCTTACCTGGATGCAAATGCAAGGTTGGGTCCAAAGCCCCCGCTAGCCTGCATCGCGCCCGTAGGAACGGCCCTTCCACACCGCGCCGCGCCCAAACCAATGCCGGCGCGCTGAGTCGAGTGTCATGGCTGTGTAGAGAAGCGCTGCCAGCGGCAACGTCAGCGCCCAGGCCGGGTGAAAGCCCCAGAGCGCGAGCGTCGGGCGATAGGCCAGAGTCGAGAGCCCCCAGGCAAGCGCACCGCAGCCCGCCGCCACCGCTTGGCCATGCCAGGGCCACGACAAGACCGCCAGCGGTCCAGCCAGATACACCAGCACCATCCCCGCCACCGAGCCTGCCAGCATCAGCCCCGAGTGGCGCAACTGGGTGAAGGCCGTGCGCGCGACCATGGTCCAGATCGAACTGAGCGCGCGGTTATCACGCAGCGAGACTGCCTCCTCGCGCGCAAGAGCGAGCCAGATCGCGCGCCGTGGCGGGCCGGTCTTGATGCGTGCAGCTAGCGTGCAGTCGTCGATCAAGGCCGATGCCATGGCCGCGATGCCGCCGGTCTCCTCTAGCGCTTGGCGCGAGAGCAGGATGCAGCCTCCCGCCGCTCCGGCGATGCGGCTCTTGGGGGTGTTGACGGCGCCAAACGGGTAGAGCTTTTGAAAGAAAAACACGAAGGCCGGGATCAGCAACCGCCCCCAGACCCCGCGCGCATCAAGGCGGGCCATCAGCGAGACCAACGCCAGCCCGCGCGCTTCGGCCAGAGCGACAAGACGCGTGGCGGTGTCCGGGGCGTGGCGGATATCGGCGTCGGTGAGCAGCAAATAGCGTGCCCCGGGCGCCAAGCGCACCGCGGCCTCGATGCCGGTGTCGAGGGCATTGAGCTTGCCGCTCCAGCCAGGGCGGAGCGCCTGTCCCGCGACCAGATGGATCGGACGCGCGCCCGCACGGGCAGCCTCGGCCACAAGTACGGGCGTGGCATCGGTCGAGGCATCATCGACCACGATCACCCGCAGCCTGCCGGGGTAGGTGCTGGCACTGAGCGCGCCGAGCACCTCGGCGATGGTCGCGGCTTCGTCGCGCGCTGGGATCACTGCCACGATCTCGGGCCAAACCGGTGGCGCTGGCGCCTCGACCAGCCGCTGATCGGCCCGCCAAAACCCATGATGGGCCAGGAGCAGAGCGGCCCAAGCGGCCAATGCCAGTATGGTTGCGAGTGCGATCATGGCGCTTGCATAGGTGTGCAGTGCGGCAACACGCAATCACATCTGCCGTTCAGTCCACTGTAGCGATTGTTTTTCGCAGGCGCGTTAACTACCCTCTAATTTCAAGAAAGGGCTTTAACGGTATGACCAACAACGACACGGCGCTGACCGGCCCCGCGATCGGGTCGGTTCTGGGAGCCCAGACCAAGGGGGCGGCTGACGAGAATTTTCCGGTCGGCTCGTTCCTGATCGCCAAAAATCTGCGCCCGCATGTGATGCGCTATTACGCCTTCGCACGTGCGACCGACGACATCGCCGATCATCCGAGCCTTCAGGCGCATGAAAAACTGCGCCGCCTCGATAATTTCGAGGCCGGGCTGGACGCGGGGGCGCTCGCGCCCGAGATCGCCACGCGTTTGCGCGAGAGCTTAGCGGCCACAGGCGTGCCCGACACCGTGGCGCGCGATCTGTTGGTGGCCTTTCGCCGCGACGCCCTGAACGAGCGTTACGCCGACTGGCAAGCGCTGCTCGGCTATTGCCGCTATTCGGCCCATCCGGTTGGGCGCTATCTGTTGCACCTGCATGGAGAGGCTGAGGAAACCGGCCCTGTGGGCGATGCGCTTTGTGCGGCATTGCAGGTGCTCAACCACCTCCAGGACATCGGCGACGATTACCGCCATTTGTCGCGGGTCTATCTGCCGACCGAGTGGCTGGAGGCCGAGGGCGTGACCGACGCCGATCTGCTGCGCGATGCGGCCACGACGGGCCTGCGCCGCATCATCGACCGGTGTCTCGACCAAACCGAGGCGTTGCTCGATCGCTCCGAGCCGTTGGCGCGCCAAGTCCGCTCGCGCCGTCTGGCGGCCGAAATCGCGGTGATCCAGCGCCTTGCCCGCCGCCTCGCCGCCCGCCTGCGCCGCGAAGACCCACTGGCCGGGCGCGTAAAACACTCCCGCCTCGACCTGCTCTCAGGGCTCAGTGCCGGGCTCGGGCGGCTGGTGCGCCCATGAGCGCGACCATCGACGCCCTCGCGCCCGCGCCCATGGCGCCAGGCCAAGATCCAGCCCGCATCGCCGCCGCGATCACCGGTGCAGCCAACACATCCTTTGCCAGCGGCATGGCGATCCTGTCGCGCCCGCGCCGCGAGGCGATGTGGGCGCTCTATGCCTTTGCCCGCCTCATCGACGACATCGCCGACGAGGACTGGCCGCTGGCCGACAAACACCGTCTGCTCGATGCCTGGGTGGCCGAGATCGGGGCGCTCTACCAGGGGCGGGCGGTCTCGGCGGTGGGGCTCGCGCTGGCTGGGCCGATCGAGCGCTACGACTTGCCTCAGGCTGAGTTTCTGGCGCTGATCGAAGGCATGCGCATGGACGCCGACGGCCCGTTGGTCGCGCCGCCCATGGTGGTGCTACGCGCCTACACCCGCCGTGTGGCCGGGGCGGTCGGGCTGCTCTCGATGCGCATCTTCGGGGCCTGGCGTGGTGAGGTCTCCGAGCGTTTTGCCCTGGCGCTGGCCGATGCATTCCAGTTCACCAATATCCTGCGCGACGTGGAGGAGGATGCCGGGCTCGGACGCCTCTATCTGCCCGCCGAACTGTTGGAGCGCGCTGGCGTGCCGCCCGATCCCGGTGCAGCGCTCTCCAACGCTGGCCTGGCGGTGGTGCGTGCCGAGCTAGGACGTCTGGCGCGGGCTGAGTTCGTCCAGGCCGGCGCCTTGATCGGCGCGCATGAGCGGCTGCGTCTGGCTCCGGCGCTGCTCATGGCTGGGGTGTATGCGACCTATCTTGCCCGGATGGAGGCGGCGGGGTTTAGCCTCGGCGCGCCGATCCGGCTCTCGAAAACCGAAAAGCTATGGCGCGGGCTGCTCTGCTTTGCCGCGCCCAGCGGGTCGGCTTTGGCTGCGCATGGCTGAGACGGCATTGGCGGTCGCGCCTGCAGACGACAGGGCCACGGTGCATGTGGTGGGTGCTGGGCTGGCCGGGCTTTCGGCGGCGCTTGGTTTGGCGCAGGCCGGGCGGCGGGTGGTGATCCATGAGGCCGGGCGCCAGGCGGGCGGGCGCTGCCGCAGTTTTCATGACCCACGCCTTGGCTGTGAGATCGACAACGGCAACCACTTGGTACTGAGCGGCAACCGTTCGGTGCGCGCCTATCTCAAGCGCATCGGGGCTGAGGACAAGCTGCTGCCCGAGCCGGGCGCCGATTTCGACTTCGTCGATCTGGCCGATGGCGCGCGCTGGCGCGTCTCGCTCAATCGGGGGCCGTTGCCGTGGTGGGTGCTCTCGCCCAAGCGGCGCATTCCCGGCACGGCGCTTGCCGACTATCTCGCCGGTGCGCGACTGGCGCTGGCCGGGGCCGACACCACCGTGGCCGAGGCGCTGCCGAGACGCGGCGCGCTCTGGTCGCGGTTTTGGGAGCCGCTCACCCTGGCTGCGATCAACACTACCCCCGAACGCGCTTCGGCGCGCCTCCTCTGGCGCGTCCTGGCCGAGACCTTTGCCAAGGGCGCAACCCACGCCCGCCCGATGCTGGCACCCGAGGGGCTCGGCCATGCGCTGGTTGCTCCGGCGCTGGCTTGCCTTGCCCGCGAGGGCATCGAGATCCGCTACGCCCGCACGCTGCGCACACTGGAGCGCGACGGCCCCCGCGCCACCGCGCTCTGCTTCAACGACGGCACCGAGACCCTAGGCCCCGGCGATGGTATCGTGCTGGCGCTGCCGCCCTGGCGTCTCAAAGCGATCCTGCCCGAGATCGGCGCGGCGGACACCGCCTGTTCGATCCTCAATGCTTTCTTCCGCCTGCCCGAAGAAGCGCTGCCTGCGCTGGCCGAGACCCCCAAGATCCTCGGCACGCTGAGCAGCACCACCCATTGGATCTTCCGCCGCGGTGATGTGGTGAGCCTCACCGTTTCGGCCTCGGACGCTCTCGGCCTCGACAGCGCCGATCCCGAGCAGCTCATCCCCCACCTCTGGGACGAGACCAAACGCGCCCTCGGCCTGCCCGCCACGCTCTCCTATGCCGCCGTACGCCTCAACAAGGAACGCCGCGCCACCTTCGATCAGTCGCCAGCGGGCGTGCGCCAGCGCCCCAAGCCCACGACATCGCTTGCCAACCTGGTGCTGGCAGGCGATGCCACCGACACCGGACTGCCCGCCACCATCGAAGGCGCGATCCGCTCTGGCGAGACCGCCGCACGCCTATTATGCGGCCAAAAGACGTGAAGAAGACGAGGCAGCCATGAACCGTACCGTCGATCCCCGCTCCCTGGCGCCCGACCCGAACAACCCGCACGGACCCCGCGAGGCCAACCGCGGTGTGATCGACGAACGTCTGGACAAGCTCTTTGCCGTGCAGCGCGAGGACGGCCATATCGTGTTCGAGCTGGAGGCCGATTGCACCATTCCCTCCGAGTACGTGCTGCTGCGCCACTTCCTCGGCGAGATCGACCCTGAGCGGGAAGTGCGCCTGGCCCGCTACATCCGCTCGGTGCAAAACCCGGACGGCTCCTGGCCGTTGTTTCACGAGGGCCACGGCAATATCTCGGCTACGGTCAAGGGTTACTGGGCGCTCAAGCTGATCGGCGACGACATCGACGCCCCCCACATGGCGCGCGCGCGCAGTTGGGTGTTGGGGCAGGGGGGGGCTGCCAAGGCCAACGTGTTTACGCGCATCATGTTGGCGTTTTACCGCCAGATCCCTTGGCACGGCATGCCCTGCATTCCGGCCGAGGCCATGCTGATGCCGCGCTGGTTTCCCTTCCATATGTCCAAGATCGCCTATTGGTCGCGCACGGTCTTGACGCCGCTCCTCATCCTCTATGCGCGGCGCGCCAAGGCCGCAAACCCCACCGGGCGCGACATCCAGGAGCTGTTCGCCACCCCCCCCGAGCGCCACAGCGGCTGGCAGGTCAACCCGACCGGCAGCCGCATCGGCGATGCGTTCCTGGTGCTCGACAAGGTCTTGCATGTGGTCGAGCCGCGTATGCCCAAGGCGGTGCGCGAGAGGGCGCTCAAGCGGGCCGAGGCCTTCACCCTCTCCCATCTGAATGGCGAGGAAGGGCTCGGCGCGATCTACCCCGCCATGGCCAACGCCGTGATGGCACTGCGCGTGCTCGGCTACGCGGACGACGCGCCCGAGATGGCCACCGCCCGCGCCGCCATCGAAAAGCTGATGATCGAGCGCGCCGATATGACCTACTTCCAGCCCTGCGTCTCGCCGGTCTGGGATACGAGCCTCGCCGCCCACGCCATCCTGGAGGCGGGCGGTCGTGACGATCCGCGCCTGGTCTCGGCCCTCGATTGGCTGGCCGAGCGCCAGATCCTCGATCATGTGGGTGACTGGGCCGTGCGCCGCCCCGGCCTGCGCCCTGGTGGCTGGGCCTTCCAGTACGACAACCCGGACTACCCGGATGTGGACGACACGGCCGTGGTGGCGCTCGCCATGCACCGCGCCGAGCCCGAGCGCTACGCCGAGAACATCGAGCGCGCCTGTGAGTGGATCGCGGGCATGCAATCGCGCTCGGGCGGCTGGGGGGCGTTTGATCCCGAGAACGAGCACTACCACCTCAACTCGATCCCCTTTGCCGATCACGGGGCGCTGCTCGACCCGCCCACGGTCGACGTCACCGCGCGCTGTGTCGGCTGTCTCGCCCAAGTCGATGCGGCGCGCTTTGCCCCCGAGATCGCCAAGGGCATCGCCTTCATCAAGCGCCACCAGGAGGCCGACGGCTCGTGGTTTGGCCGCTGGGGGGCCAATTACGTCTATGGCACCTGGTCGGCGCTGGTCGCGCTCAACGGCGCAGGTGAGGACATGTCCCAGCCGTATATCCGCCGCGCCGTCGAGTGGCTGAAGGCCCGCCAGCGTGCCGACGGCGGCTGGGGCGAGGGCCTGGAGAGCTATGAGGACTGGGGCCGGGGCTTTGCCGCAGCCCCCACCCCCTCGCAGACCGCCTGGGCGCTGCTTGGCCTCATGTCGGCGGGCGAGGGCGAGAGCGAGAGCGTCGCGCGCGGCATCGATTGGCTGCGCGAGGCCCCGCGCGAAGACGAGAGCCCGCGCTGGGAAGAAGCGCATTGGACCGGCACCGGCTTTCCGCGCGTCTTCTACCTCAAATACCACGGCTATGCGGCGATCTTCCCGCTCTGGGCCATGGCGCGCTACGAGAGCCTGCGTGCCTCCAATGAGGGCAGCGTGCCCTGGGGCATCTGAGGCCATGGCCACCCTCGGCATCATCTGCGGCCTCCAATCCGAGGCCGAAGCGCTCGGGCCTTTGCGCGATCATCGCCGCGTACGCGTCGGCATCACCGCAGGCCGCCCCGACCGAGCCGAGCGCGCGGCGCTGCGCTGTCTCTCTGAGGGCTGTGTCGTGCTGATGAGTTGGGGGATCGCCGCCGGGCTCGACCCGGCCTTGCCAGCGGGTGAGGCGGTGGTGCCGGCAGCCGTGGCCGGCCCCGACGGACACATCCACCCAATGGCGCGTCGGCTGTTTGAGAACGGCTACGGCGAGGACGGCCCGCTGGCCCTCGGCGTCGAGACCCCGGTGATGCGCGGTACCGACAAACAAGCGCTCCACGCAGCCCATGGCGCGCTGATTGCCGATATGGAGAGCCACCGCGTCGCCGCTGTCGGAGCGTCTTCCGGCGTGGCGACCGTGACGGTGCGCGTCATCGCCGACACCGCCGAGACCGATCTGCCGCCCTATGTGGCCGAGGCGATCGATGGTGGTGGCTGGCCGCGCTATGGCACGGTGCTTGGCGGGCTCGCCCGTCGCCCCGCGTCGCTGCCTGCCTTGATGCGCCTTCGCCGCGAGAGCAACGCAGCCCATGCCCAGCTGCGCAGGATCGCCGAGAGCGGTTTTTTGTTTCCGCTGCTCGCCTGAGCGGCTCGGCTTGGCGGTGGCGCCGTCCTGGCATATCTTCAGGCCATGCCCATCACGCCAAGCCTTGAGCATCTGACCCGCCTTCGCGCCATCACTGGCGAGCGCACCGAGCCCGTGCCCGAGCGCTACCTCACCGAGCCAAGAGACCGCTACCAGGGCCGTGCTGCTGGAGTGTTGCGCCCGCGCGAGACCGCCCAGGTTGCTGAGATCCTAGCGCTTTGTCAGCGTGAGCGCATCGGCGTGATCCCTTGGTCGGGCGGGACTGGCTTGGTCGGCGGCCAAGTCGCCGCGGAGGGCCCGCCCGCCGTTGTGCTCTCTCTCGAACGCCTCAACCGCATCCGTGCCATCGAGCCCGACGACGACGCCATCGTCGTCGAGGCGGGCGTGGCGTTGGAGCGCGTCCAACAAGCCGCCTCCGAGGCAGGGCGCCTGTTTCCCCTGGCCATGGCCTCGCAGGGCTCGTGCTGCATCGGTGGCAATCTGGCGACTAACGCCGGCGGCGTCCAGGTGCTGCGCTATGGCAATGCGCGCGATCTGGTGCTCGGCATCGAGGCAGTGCTGCCCGATGGCTCGATCCACCACGGCCTCAAGCGGCTGCGCAAGGACAACACCGGCTATGATCTGCGCCATCTGCTGATCGGCGCCGAGGGCACCCTCGGTATCATCACGGCAGCCGTTCTAAAGCTGTTTCCAGCGCCCGGGGAGACGGCAACGGCCATGCTCGCCGTACACTCACCCCAAGCCGCGCTCGATCTGCTCCAGGTGATGCGCGAGGCCATCGAGGGCATCACCGCGTTCGAGCTGATCGCCGATTGTGGCCCCACGTTTTTGTCCAGCGTCTATCCCGACTGGCAGGACCCGCTCGAGACCAACCCGCCCTGGCGTGTTCTGGTCGAGGCCACCGGGCCTGCCGGGCAAGGCCTTACCGCGCGCTTGGAGAGCGCTCTGGCCGCGGCCTTCGAGCACGGGCTTGCCAGTGACGGCGTTCTGGCCCAATCCGAGGCCCAGCGCCAGGCGCTTTGGTGGTTGCGTGAGACCATTCCAGAGGCCAACCGCAAAGTGGGCTCGGTGTCGAGCCATGACATCTCGGTGCCCAAGAGCCGTATCGCCGCCTTCATCAAGGCGGGAGCGGCTGCCATTGCCGCCATCGATCCTGGCCTGCGTCTTAATTGCTTTGGCCATCTTGGCGACGGCAATCTACACTACAATGTGTTTCCTCCGCCAGGAGAGCACCGTCGCGATTGGCAGGATAGGGCAGGGCAGATCAAACGCGCCGTCCACGATCAGGTCGATGCGCATGGGGGCTCGGTTTCGGCCGAGCATGGCATTGGGCGTGCCAAACGCGGTGATCTGGTCCGCTATGGCGATCCGGCTAAGCTTGCTGCCATGGGCGCGATCAAAGCAGCGCTCGATCCAGCCGGTATCATGAACCCAGGGGCGCTATTCGCCCCTGAGAAGTTTGCTGAGAAGTTTTCGGCGCTGTCCCAAGAGATCCCGTCCAAGGCCGCACTTCTGCCGGGTGTGAGCGTCGGCGAAGACGCTCGCTCGGCCCTAGAGTAGTTGGATCTCGCTGGCAGCCGAGCGGCCATCGCGCCCGGTCTGGATCTCGAATTCAACTTTTTGGTTGTCCTGCAAGCCGTCTAGACCGGCATTGCGCACGGCGGTGATATGGACGAACACGTCCTTGCCGCCCGCGTCTGGGGCGATGAAACCATACCCCTTTTCCGCATTGAACCATTTTACAACGCCGGTAGCCATGGCATCGCATTCCTTGTGTTCGGCCCACGCAGCCACAAGCATGACGCGGGCTTGGTCGTTAGTCGAGGCATTGCCTCGGTGAGGATAACCTCAGAGACTTTCCCATGCAGATCGGCACAAGGGCAGAGACAACGAGGCGGTTGCGCTTCTTCACGCATTTGCAGCATTACACGATTCCGAGCGATTTAACAAATCGTTTCCAAGCCGACTTGCCCGCCATCAACCCCCTAAGCGCATGAGTTGCAAGCCCCCCATCCTAATCGCAGGCCCCACCGCCAGCGGTAAGACGGCCCTGGCGCTGTCTCTGGCCAGGGCGCTGGACGCGGTGGTGATCAATGCCGACAGCCAGCAGATCTATGCGGCGTGGCGTCTCCTAAGCGCGCGCCCGAGTGCCGAGGAGATGGCGGGGGTGCCCCATCGCTTGTTCGGCCATGTCGCGCTGGAGGCGGCGTATTCGGTCGGCGCGTGGCTCGATGAGGCGGGGTCTGTGCTGGCTCGCCTGCGGGCTGAGGGGCGCCAGGCCATCGTGGTTGGGGGGACGGGGCTCTATTTCAAAGCGCTCACCCAAGGGCTGGCGCCGATCCCGCCGGTCACGCCTGAGCAGCGCACCGAGGCGGAAGCGCTGTTGGAGCACATCGGCCCCGTGGCACTGGCCAAACGCCTCCAGGAGCGCGATCCGGCGACGGCGGCGGGGCTCGATCTGGCCAACCCGCGCCGCGTGCTGCGCGCTTGGGAGGTTTTGGCGGCGACGGGGCAGGGCTTGGCCGCTTGGCAGGCAGCCACGCCCGCGCCGGTATTGGCTGAGCAGGACGCGATCACCTTGGCCCTCACGCCGGCGCGCGAGGCGTTGTTTGCCTGCTGCAATGCCCGTTTTGAGCGCATGGTGGCCCAAGGGGTGATGGAGGAGGTGCGCGCTGTGGCCGCCCTCGACCTGCCGCCCTCGGCGCCGGGGCTAAAGGCGCTCGGGGCGCCTGAGCTGATGGCCTGTATGGCGGGGCGGCTGAGCGAAGCCGAGGCCATCGCCGAGGCCAGTGCCGCCACACGCCGCTATGCCAAGCGCCAGTTGACCTGGCTCAGAAACCAGATGGGTGGTTGGGCGAGACTGGGCTTTGGCGAGAGCGAGGAGAGTGTGGCAGAGGCGCTGGCGAGGGTGGCCTCGCATCGCTCGTAGCGTTGGTTTTCCTAGACCTGTCTCAAACAAGGGCGCCCACGCAGCAATCCTGCGCAAAAAACGCCCCACGCGACAGATTTTCCGCACCGCAACAGTTGACCCGTCTCCGTTTTATGCTAACACACAACCAAGCCCACGAAGGAAACCGCATGATCATCCTCGTAGTACCGCGAACGCGCAGAGACCGGCAGCCCTGAGCCTGCCGCATCCCCTGCGCGTACCCAGCCCCTCACCGGGGCTTTTTTTATGCCCCGAGCCCACACACGGCCCAACCAAGACCCAACGGAGACCCACCATGCCCGACTCCATATCCGACCCCATGACCGGAGCCGAGATCGTCGTCAAAGCCCTCAAGGACCAAGGGGTCGAGGTGGTGTTCGGCTACCCCGGCGGCGCCGTCCTGCCGATCTATGACGAGATCTTCAAACAGACCGGCATCCGCCATATCCTCGTTCGCCACGAACAAGGCGCCACCCACATGGCCGAAGGCTATGCCCGCTCGACCGGCAAGCCCGGCGTCGTGCTCGTCACTTCGGGGCCGGGGGCGACCAACGCCGTCACCGG
>JBCDHK010000036.1:0-17080 GCA_038750185.1 Pseudomonadota bacterium | reverse complement strand
CGCGGAGGTTTTCCATGGGCGGCACTCTGATGGCGGGCAAGCGGGGGCTGATCATGGGGGTCGCCAACGACCGCTCGATCGCCTGGGGCATTGCCGAGGCATGTGCGAACGAGGGCGCGGCCTTGGCGTTTACCTACCAGGGCGAGGCGCTGAAGAAGCGGGTCGGGCCGTTGGCGGAGCGGGTCGGCTCGGAGATCGTGCTGCCTTGCGATGTGAGCGATGCGGCCTCGGTGGACGCGGTGTTTGCCGAGATCGGCGCGCGCTGGGGGGGCTTGGATTTTCTGGTCCACGCCATTGCCTATGCCGATAAGAACGAGCTGAAGGGGCGTTATCTCGACACCTCGCTGGAGAATTTCCGCACCTCGCTGGAGATCTCGTGTTATTCGTTCACCGCGGTGGCCCAGCGCGCTGAGAAACTGATGAACGAGGGCGGCTCGCTGTTGACGCTGACCTACTACGGTGCCGAGAAGGTCATGCCCCACTACAATGTCATGGGCGTGGCCAAGGCGGCTTTGGAGGCGTCGGTGCGCTATATGGCGGCTGATCTGGGCCCGCGCGGCATTCGCGTCAATGCGCTCTCGGCGGGGCCGATCAAGACGCTGGCGGCCTCGGGGATCGGGGATTTTCGCTATATTCTTAAATGGAACGAGCTGAACGCGCCCATGCGGCGCAACGTCAGCCAGACGGAAGTGGGCAAGTCGGGGCTCTATCTGCTGTCCGATCTCTCCAGTGGGGTGACGGGCGAGTGCCATCATGTCGACTGCGGCTATCACCTAGTGGGCATGAAAGCCGAAGATGCGCCCGATATTGCGCTAGAGCGTTAAGGTTTCAGCGCGCCGCGCCAGCGGTTTTGCCGGCTTTGAGCCTGTCAGGCCCGCGGCGGGATGCGAATGTGGAGCCCGGTGGCAAACGCCAACGGTGGCGCGCTGGGCTGGCATTGCGCACCTGAGGTATCAGTCCAGCCGGATCGGGTTTGACCACGCCCGTTTGCCTGCCGCATCGATGACAGTGACACGCAACCAACCGCCCTTCTTAAAGCGCTCGATGGGTAAGGTGGCCTCGGTTAGCGCATGGCCTTGGACCGCCGCCGCCGCCGTGTGATGCCCGACAACCGTGACGCGCGCTGCAGGCGAGCACGCGACGCGGATATGGGTCTCGCTGATCTCGATGTCGCGAAGCTCGGCCCCGGTCGAAGAATAATATTGGCCCGATTTCAGCGCAGCCAGCAATGTCTCGGGCACGTTCGCCTCGGCTTTGACCATCACCCAACCGCCAAAGTGATCGGGCGTCGTGCCTCGAAAATGGGCGTCATCAGCGGCAATGGGATTGATCGAACGCCCGGCATTGAGCAACTGATCGAGAAGCCCCGCACCGCCGCCGCGATCGCATTCGACGTAGCTGGCGCTGTTGTGGACTTCTATGGCGTGGGCCGCCTCGACCGGCAGAGCATCGGCGAGGGTCAACCCATACCATTCAGGATGAGCGAGGACCACGAAGGCACCAGCAGCGCGGGCGCGCTCGGCAATTGCTGCGCCGCTCTCTTGGCCGGGGTGGGGTTTGAAACCGGGACTGTCCGAGGGCGCGAAATCGGCTGGCAGGCCAACGGCCAACAGATGCCACAACTCGCCGTTGGCTAGCGCGCCCGAGTGCAGTTCTGCGCCGAGAAGGGTGGTAAAGCCGTCGCGGCGATAGCCAGTGGTATCGGTGATGGGATAGCCGTACTGCCCGACAAAATGGTCTGAGAGACACAAAAAGTCATACCCTGCGCCCGCGTAGCGCCGGCACACTTCGTCCGGCGGCAAACTGCCGTCGGAGTGGTTGGAGTGGGTGTGCAGATTGCCGCGATAGAACCGTCCGGGGGCAGCGAAGGCGGTGGGGCGCATGAATCTCTCCTGGTTGGCCGGTCTTGTCTAGCCGCCCTTGGTGACGTTGGCTTGACAGCGCCGGCTAAGGCGCCCATGGCTCGGCCATGCGCATCGCTACCTGGAACATCAACGGCGTCAAGGCCCGTCTCGACACGCTGCTCGCCTGGCTTGGCGAGGGTACGGCGGACGTGGTGGCGCTACAGGAAATCAAATCGCTTGACGAGAACTTTCCGCGCCAAGTGATCGAGGACATGGGCTATGCGGTCGAGACCCATGGCCAGAAGGGGTTCAATGGGGTGGCGCTGCTCTCCAAGCGCCCGCTGGAGGATGTGCGCCGCGGCCTGCCGGGCGACGACGAGGACACCCAGGCGCGCTGGATCGAGGCTACGGTCTCGGGCGAGGGTGCGGCGGTGCGGATCTGCGGGCTCTATCTGCCCAACGGCAATCCCGCGCCAGGCCCCAAGTTTGACTACAAACACGCCTGGATGGCGCGCTTGGAGGCGCATGCCGCGGCGCTTTTGGCTGAGGAAATGCCGCTGGTGTTGGCGGGCGATTACAACGTCATCCCCGAGCCGCGCGATGCGGCGCGCCCGCAGGCCTGGGTCGACGATGCGCTGTATCGCCCTGAGAGCCGGGAGGCTTGGCGGCGTCTTCTGCATCTGGGCTTTCACGATGGGCTGCGCGAGGTTAGCCAGGAGAGCGGGCACTACACCTTTTGGGATTATCAGCGCGGCGCCTGGGAGCGCGATGACGGCATCCGCATCGATCATCTAGCGCTCAGCCCGCAAGCGGCGGACCGGCTGCGCGGGGCTGGGATCGAGCGCAATCAGCGCGGGAGTGAGAAGCCGTCAGATCATGTGCCGGTATGGGTTGATCTCGATCTATAGAAGAAATTTGCAGAAATTAGACAACCTCTAGCAGTAAAAGCCTTAGCTCGCGGCATCCTGTCTACGCTGATCTCTGTTTAAGACCTTCGTCACTGCCCGCTTTTGTGCCATGACAAACCCAAGCCGACTGGATTGGGGGACACCGTCATGCCACATCACACCATCAAAATCTTATCGCTGGGCGCTGCTGCCTGCGTGCTCTTGGCCACTCAGGCTGAGGCTGTGCCGCTGAACCCAGGCGACAGCTTTCTGATCGTCGATGATCAGAACGGCGGCACCCTGGGCGTCGATCTCAACACCAACCCCGAGTTCGGCCTGCCCCCTGTGGCGAGCGTCTCGGCAACGGCGACGGTCAAGCGCGATGGCATCGATGATTTCGATTTCAGCACGATCGAAGATCTGTTCGTCGTCACCGGCACCATCAGCCAAGACATCCTCCAAGGGCCGGACGGCGTGATCTTCGCCACCACCTTCGACGGCCAGGGCTCGGGCATCGGCACCGAGCCCGATGGGGTCGAGTTCTACACGCTGTCGGGTTATTCGGGCTTTGATGTGGATGTCGAGTATCTGAGCACCGCCCCGCCGCTGTCCCAGTTCGTCTCCGATGTGGTCTATCCGTTCGTGGTCTCGCGCTCGGCCGATGGCGATACCATCACCTTCGAGGCCTCACCGGGCGATCCGATCGACGGCTTCCCAACCGGCACCTTCTTTATCGCGACCAATGCGCCGAATTTCGCCACCAATGGCCAGGGCTCAGCGGGGCTGGCGGTGTTCAGCTTCAGCACCTTCGATACACCGCTAAGCGGACTGGCGCGCCCGACCCCGATCCCACTACCAGCGCCAGCGCTCTTGTTGGTGAGCGGTCTGGCGGCCCTGGCAGCAGTGCGCCGTTTCAGTTGAGGCCCAAGGAGCTTGCCCGAGTGCTGCTACCACCAGCGCTCGGGGCGAAGGGTAAAGCCCGCGCGTAGCTCCAAGGCACGCGCTGCATCGAGCAGCGCCGCCTCGCCCCAGGGCTGGCCGATCAACTGTAGCCCGAGCGGCAGACCGTCCTCCGCCAGCCCGACCGGCACCGAGACGCCCGGCAGCCCAGCCAGATTGAGCGTCACCGAAAACACGTCCTGGAGATACATCGCCACCGGATCGCCTTGGAGTGCGCCGAGAGGAAAGGCCGAGGACGGCGTGACGGGCGTGAGCAGCGCATCGACCTTACCAAACGCCGCCTCAAAGTCGCGCCGCACCAGGGTGCGCACCTTCTGGGCGCGCAGATAATAGGCATCGTAGTAGCCGGCCGAGAGCACATAGGTGCCGATCATGATGCGCCGCTTGACCTCGGCACCAAAGCCCTCGGCGCGGGTCTTCTCGTAGAGATCGACGATGCCCTCGCCCTGGTCGAGCCGCGCACGCCGACCATAGCGCACACCATCATAGCGCGCGAGGTTGGAGGAGGCCTCTGCGGGCGCGATGATGTAATAGGCCGCCAGCGCATGGCGGGTATGGGGGAGCGAGACCTCGACGATCTCGGCCCCGGCCTCGGCCAGCATCTCGGCGCCGCGGCGCCAGAGAGCGGCCATCTCGTCCGAGAGGCCCTCGCCGTATTCGGCGGGCAGGCCGATGCGCTTGCCGCGCAGATCGCCGGTGAGGTGGGCTGCGAAATCGGGCACGGGTTGGGGCGCGGAGGTCGAGTCCTTGGGGTCATGACCGGCCATGGCGGTGAGCATGGTCGCCACATCCTCGACCGTGCGCGCCATCGGCCCTGCCTGATCGAGCGAGGAAGCAAAAGCCACGATCCCCCAGCGTGAGCAGCGCCCGTAGGTCGGCTTGATGCCGACGGTGCCGGTGAAGGCGGCGGGCTGGCGGATCGAGCCGCCGGTGTCGGTGCCTGTCGTCCCGAGGCATAGCCCCGCCGCCACCGCCGCCGCCGAGCCGCCCGAAGAGCCGCCCGCCGTGATCGGCGCCGTATCGCCCGTGCGCCGCCAGGGCGAGATCGTGGCGCCATAGACCGAGTGCTCGGTCGAGGAGCCCATGGCGAACTCGTCCATGTTGAGCTTGCCAAGACAGACCGCGCCCGCCTGCCACAGCTTGGCGGTGACGGTGCTCTCGTAGGGCGGCACGAAGCCATCCAGGATGCGGCTGGCGGCTTGGGAGGGCAGTCCCTCGACGCAGTAGACGTCCTTGATGCCGAGGGGGATGCCAAGGAGCGGCGTGTCCTCGCCAGCCGCGCGGCGGGCATCGGCGGCGTCTGCCATGGCCAGCGCTTTGTCGGTGGCGACATGGGAGAAGATGTTGAGCGGGGTGGCGGCCTCGATGGCGGTGAGGCAGGTCTCGGTCAGCGCCCGGCTTGTGGTCTCGCCAGCGCTCAGGCGCGCGCGTGCCTCGGTGATGGTGGGCAAGGCGCTCATTCGACCACCTTGGGCACGGCAAAGAACCCCTCACGCGCCGCAGGCGCATTGGCCAACACCTTGTCCTGAACCGCACCATCCCTGACGGCGTCCTCACGCATGGCCAACGCCATCGGCGTGACCGAGGTCATGGGCTCGACCCCTTCCACATCGACCGATTGCAGTTGCTCAACCCAGTCGAGAATGCCAGACAACTCCTTGGCTAAGCTGGGCAGTTCAGTATCTTCAACGCGCAAGCGCGCCAGATGGGCGACTTTGGCAACGGTAGTCTCGTCAATGGACATGGGGGCGGTCTCCGCACGGGGGGGCTCGGGCGTGATGGGTCTAGCGGGCTGCCAGGGCCTTGCCAAGTCTTGGTGGTGCACGCGTGCCATGCCATGAAGGCGCGGCAACGAAGGAGAGACACCATGAAGATCACCTGGCTCGGCCACGCCGGCTTTCGCATCGAAACCAAGGGCCAAGTGCTGTTGCTCGATCCGTGGCTACGCGGCAATCCGGTCTTTGACGAGAGCCGCTTTGAGGAGGCGATTGCCGGGACGACGCACCTCCTCGTCACCCACGGCCACGGCGATCATGCCGGCACCGTCGCCGAGATCGCCAAGGCGACCGGCGCGCCGGTGGTGGGAATTTACGACTGGGTGACATGGATCACCGGCCAAGAAGGCATCGAGGGCATCGGTTTCAACAAGGGCGGCACGGTGCGGCTTGGCGAGGTCGGCGTGACTATGGTCAATGCGGTGCACTCGTCGTCGGCGTCGGGGCCGGGCGGACAGCCGATCTACACTGGTGCTGAGGCTGGTTTTGTGATTGCGGACGGATCGAGCACGCTCTACGTGGCGGGCGACACCGATGTGATGAGCGATATGGCGCTGATCCACGATTTGCACCGCCCAAGCCATGCCATCCTGCCCATTGGCGGCCACTTTACCATGGATGCCGAGCGCGCGGCCTATGCGGTGCAAAAATTCTTTGATCTCAAAGGTGTGATCCCCTGCCACTACGCGACATTCCCCCTGCTGGCCCAATCGGCAGACGACTTTGCCGCCCGCATCGCGCCGGTGGCGGTGCTGGCGCCTGAGGTGATGGGCTCGGTGGAGATCTAGAGCGATTTCAAAGGAGGTGGAAACTCTGACTGGCTTGGAAATTTCGATAAAACGATAGTTTATACCATTTTGCGCGAGCCAACGTTTGCGCAAAATGCTATAGGAGTTTGGCCTGTGGCCGGCACAGCTTAGTTGCAACGTCGCATCTCTTTTAGGCATCTGTCATTAACTTGTCATTGGCAATCAAAATACTTTAGGCTCTATTTGCGCTACACTGTGTCGGCATCGCGAATGGGGACGCGCCACATGGCAATTTTCGGATCGGGTCGCTATCGCACCCGCTTCGCCGAGAGCGAGGCCGATGTCGGTATGTGCCAGCGCCTGCGCTATCTGAGCTTTATCGAAAACCGCGGCATGGCCGGAGACACCAGCCAAGCCCTCGATACGGACGAGTTTGATCAGCACTGCACCCACGTGCTGATCGAAGACACCCGCACCAACACCCTGGTGTGCTGCTTTCGCATGCTGGCCTTGCCCAATGGCTCGGCGATCGAGCGCTCCTATGCGGCCAAGTACTATGGGCTCGACAATCTGGCGGGCTACCCTGCCAAGATGATCGAGATGGGGCGGTTTTGCATCCACCCCGCCTGGCGCGACCCGGATATTCTGCGCGTCGCCTGGGGGGCGATGACGCGCTTTGTCGAGGCGGAGCGGGTTGGGTTGTTGTTTGGCTGCTCGTCGTTTCACGGCGTCGATGCGGAGGCGTATATGGACGCCTTTGCCTTGCTCAAAGAACGCCATCTCGCGCCCAGCCGCTGGCTGCCGCGGGTCAAGGCGCCGCGGGTGTTTCGCTATGCGGTGACGCTGCGCTTGCGCAAGCCCGATCTCAAGCTGGCCCTCAAGGGCATGCCGCCGTTGCTGCGCACCTATTTGCACATGGGCGGCTGGGTGTCCGACCACGCTGTGATCGACATGGAGCTTAATACGCTGCACGTCTTCACAGGCGTCGAGATCGACAAAGTACCGGCAGCGCGCTCGCGTCTGCTGCGCCGCGCTGCCGAGGCTTGAGATTTAGATGCTCTGCGCGCGCGCGTTCTCGATGTAGATCTCACGCAGCCGCGTCGCGACCGGGCCCGGGCGCCCCTCACCCACCGAGACCCCATCGATCTCGACCACAGGGCACACAAAAGTCGAGGCCGAAGTGATGAAAGCCTCACGCGCGCCCTGGGCCTCTTCGATGGTGAAGGGGCGCTCTTCGACATGCATCTGCGCCTCTTCGGCCAGCTTCAAGACGCTTGCGCGCGTGATGCCGTGCAAAATGGCGTTGGAGAGCTGGCGCGTGACGATGGTGCCCTCGCGCGTGACGATATAGGCGTTGTTGGACGAGCCCTCGGTAACCTCGCCGTCCTCGACCATCCAAGCGTCATCCACACCGCGCGCCTTGGCCTCCATCTTGGCGTAGGAGGGATAGAGGAGCTGGGTCGTCTTGATATCACGCCGCCCCCAGCGCAGGTCCGGCACCGAGGCGACCTTGATCCCCGATTGCACCGATTTGGGGGCGAGCAACGGTTTAGCCTGGGTAAACAGCACCAAGCCCGGCGTGGCGTTTTCGGGCCAGGCAAAGTCGCGATCTGCCGCACCGCGGGTGACTTGCAGATAGATCGCGCCCTCGTCGAGATCGTTGAGGCGGATCAGCTCGCGGTGGATGTCGAGGAGCGCATCATCGTCAACCGGCGGCGCGATCTTAAGCTCGCTCAGCGAGCGGTGCAGGCGCGCCACATGGCCCGGGAAATCGCAGAGCTTGCGCTCGATGACCGAGGTGACCTCGTAGACGGCATCGGCCATCAAAAACCCGCGGTCGAACACCGAAATCTTGGCGTCTTCCTCGGGCAAGTAGTCTCCATTGACATAGACGGTGCGGCTCATGCTGTCCTCCTTGCGCTCAGCCCCACAGCGCGGGGGCCGGCGGGTGAATACCTTGGTGGTCGTAGACCAGGGGTGTGTCGCGATCTTCGGCCAGCAGAAGTGGCGCGTCGAGATCGACTAGCGCCGCACCTTGGCCCACCAGCATGGCCGGCGCCATGCCAAGCGACGAGCCGACCATGCAGCCGACCATGATCTTGAGCCCCAGCGCCTCGGCCTCGGTGCGCAGGCAGAGCGCTTCGGTCAGCCCCCCGGTCTTGTCCAGTTTGATGTTGATCATGTCGTATTTGCCAGCCAACGCGCCAAGGGTGGTGCGGTCGTGGGCGGCTTCGTCGGCGCAGACGGTGAGTGGGCGCGCCATGCCCTCAAGCGCGGCGTCGTCGGCTGCGGGCAGCGGCTGTTCGACCATCTCGACCCCAAGCGCGACCAATTCGGGCGCGATGGCCGCGTAGGTGGGGCCGTCCCAGCCTTCGTTGGCATCGATCACCAGGCGGGCCTCGGGCGCGCCCTCGCGCACGGCTTTGAGGCGCTCGAGATCGCCCTGCCCGCCCAGTTTGATCTTGAGGAGCGGGCGGTGGGCGTGTTGTCGAGCGCTCTCGCGCATCTTCTCGGGGCTCTCCAAGGAGAGCGTGTAGGCGGTGATCTCGGGCTTGGGCGAAGGGGCGCCGCCGAGCGCCCGGTAGGCGGGCAGTTCCCAGACACGGCAGCCCGCCTCCTTGGCCGCCAGATCCCAGAGCGCGCAATCGACGGCGTTGCGCGCCGCCCCTGGGGCCATGCGCTCTTGGAGGTCTTCGCGGCTGAGGCCGGTCTCCAGATCGCCGCGCACCATCTCGATCTCTTCGGTGACGCTGGCCACGCTCTCGCCATAGCGCGCATAAGGCACGCATTCGCCGATGCCGGTGGCCGTTTCGCCGCTCAGGCGCACCTCGACCACCACCGCCTCGGTGCGGGCACCACGGCTGATGGTGAAGGCTTGGGCGAGGCGAAAGCGGCGCGCAGCGATGTCGAGTGAGCGGCTCACAGCGCCGCCGCCAAGCGCGCTGCCCCCTGGCGATAGGGATCGACACAGGGCAAGCCCAGGCGGTTTTCGGTCTCTTCGAGATAAGCCAGGGCTTCGGCCTCGCCGAGGGCTGCGGTATTGATCGCGCACCCCGCCACCCGCGCGTTCGCATTGACCAGCTTAGCCAGCGAGAGCGCCAGTGGCCCCAGATCGTCGAGGCGGGGCAACGGGTAGTGCGGCAGGCCACGCAGATGGGTGCGGGTCGGCTCGTGGCAGAGGATCAGCGCGTCGGGCTGGCCGCCGTGGATCAACGCCATGGTCACGCCCGAGAACGACGGGTGAAACAGCGAGCCCTGGCCCTCGATGATGTCCCAGTGATCGTCGTCGTTGTCGGGCGTCAGGCTCTCAACAGCGCCGGCCATGAAATCGGCCACCACGGCATCGAGGGGAATGCCCTCGCCCTCGATCAGGATACCGGTCTGGCCGGTGGCGCGGAAGGTGGCCTTGCGCCCGGCCTCGTGCATCGACTTCTCCAAGGCCATGGCGAGGTACATCTTCCCGCACGAGCAATCGGTGCCCACGCCGAGCACACGCTTGCCGCGGCGCTTGACGCCGTCGCCGATGGGAAACTTGCGGTCGGGCACGCGCACATCGAAGAGCTGGCGTCCGGTCTTGGCGGCGGTCTCGCGCAGATCGGTCTCATCGCGCAGCAGATTGTGCAAGCCCGAGGCGAGATCGAGCCCGGCCTCCAGCGCCTCGATCAAAACGCTCTTCCAGGCCGGCGAGATCACGCCGCCGCGGTTGGCCACGCCGATCACCAGCGTCTTGGCGCCGGCGGCCACCGCTTCAGGGATGGTCATGTCCTTGAGCCCCATGTCGGCCTTGCAGCCGGGCAGGCGCAGCTGGCCGACGCTGGCCTCTGGGCGCCAATCGCGAATGCCGCGCGCGACCTTGGCGGCGAGCGGGTCGGGCGCATCGCCGAGAAACAGTAGATAGGGCTGGGAGATCTGCATGGCCGCGGGCCTTTCCGGCGACGTTGTGGAGGATGTTAACAAAATCCCCCTAGCAACTCCCGTGGCGCTGTACCAGTACTCAGGCTGCATCCCAGCGTTGCTGAGGGAGCATGCGCGGTGGCTCCGCCTGGGACTGGACCCGCGCCAAGGTGCGCAGGATCGGGCTGGGCGCGATATCATCGGGTACGGCGCAAAGCCCGACACGCTCGGTCCAGCGCCCGAATGCGGGGCTGGCGGTGACGACGGCAAACGGGATGGCCAGCCCCATGCCCAACACCATGGGCCCAGCCCAGACCAGCGTCGCCGGGCCGACCAGCACGATGATCGCGCCCGCCAGTCCAAGACCGAACAGCGTCTGTGGCCAGAGCCCGCGCGCAGCCTCGGCCCAACTGAGCGCGTAGGCGTCACGGCTTTGGCCGGACCAGCCGACCGTGCGCCCGAACAACAGCCCGGCCATGAAGATCGTCACCCTGAGCGCCACCACCGGCGCCATCAGCGTGGAGAACACCATCTCGACCAAGCCGGAAAGGGCAAAGCGCACCGACCCGCCATAGCGCGCCACGCCGCCGCGCGTGAGCGCGATGTCGAGCATGCCGAGGATCTTGGGCACTAGCGAAACCGCGATCATGGCAAAGAACATCGCCGTGCCGAGCGCCCAATTGATGCCGGTGTCGCCGGTTAGCATCTTGGAGGCGGCGGCCAGCGTCATCACCATCCAGGCCGGCGCGCCGAAATACATCATGATGGCGGCGAACACCTGAAAGCGCGAGGCCGGGCGCAGGCCCTTGAGCCCCAGCAGCGAGAAGTACTGCATGTTGCCCTGACACCAGCGCAGATCGCGTTTGGTGAAGTCCTGGAGGGTGGGCGGGTTGTCCTCATAGGAGCCGCTCTCGACCGGAATGACGCGCACCTCGAAGCCCGCGCGGCGCATGGTGGCGGCCTCGATCTGGTCGTGGCTCAGGATATGGCCGCCGAGCGGGGGCGCCCCGTCGAGCACGGGCAGGCGGCAATGGCGGCGAAAAGCGGCGGTGCGGATGAGGGCGTTGTGGCCCCAAAACGGCCCGCAGTCGCCCTGCCACCACGCCGCCCCCATGGTAAACGAGCGCATGCCATGGCGCATGCCAAACTGGAAAATGCGCGCAAAGGCGCTGGTGGCGGGCGCCCCGACGACCAACGATTGCAAGATGCCGAGCCTGGGGTAGGCTTCCATGATGCGCACCATCTTGAGGATGGTGGCGGCGTCCATCAGGCTGTCACTGTCGAGTGGCAGAAACAGCGGATAGTCGCGCCCGGCATGGGTGACGAACTCGCGCACATTGCCGGCCTTGTAGCCGGTATTGCGCGCGCGGCGGCGATAATGGGCGCGCTGGCCGCCGAGCCGGTTGCGCCAGGTGGCGAACAGATGCTCCTCGGCGGCGGCGATGGCTGGCTCAGAAGTATCGGACAGGATGTGGATCTCGAAGAGATGCCCCTGCCCGCTGGCATCGAGATCGGTGCGCATGGCCACCAGCCGCGCAAACGAGCGCTCGGGGGCTTCGTTGCGCACCGTCATTATCAGAGCGACACGCGACTGGATCGTGCCGCCGTTCTCACCCGCCGCCAGATGGGGCGCCGCCAGCGCCAAGCCGTCGCGCCGCCCGTGTAGTAGATAGAGCCCGACCAGCGCATTCCACACCCCCATGGAGACCCAGGGCATACCGATCAGAAACGCCGCCAAGATCACCCAATCGGAAGCGGTCATGCCGCCGGGCGCAAACACCTGCCAGACACCGATGCCAAGCACCGCCACCGTCGCGGCATTGACGGCCAGCATGAAGGCGCGGCGGCTGGCCAGCGCATTCTTGGACTGCAATTCGGCCGGGGTCAGGCTGGGATGTTCGCGCGCCGTGCGCACGGTTGGGGCGAGGGCGGCGTCGGTCCGGGTCGAGACGGTCATGGCGATCCCTTGCAGCTGGTGAGGCGCCGGTTGGTGAGGCATCGGGGCGCGCGGGTGAATACGGGTGATACGGGCGAGACCAAGTGTCCCAGCGCACGCATGCCGGGTGTCGACCCTCTGGACGCCTGCTTGCCGGGCAGATACGCAAAGGATCGGAAGGGGTGGTTGCAATGGCTGATACGGCGAGAGCGCTGGTCTACGTCGCGCCGCAGTGCGCAAAAATCGAGGACGTTGCGCTGGAGCCTTTGCGCGAGGGCTGGGTCGAAGTTGCGACGCAGTACTCGGCACTCTCGCGCGGCACCGAGCGCCTGGTGTTCGAGGGGCGTGTGCCTGAGAGCGAATGGGCGCAGATGCGTGCGCCGTTCCAGGTCGGCGCGTTTCCGTTTCCCGTGCGCTACGGCTACGCGGCAGTCGGCACGGTGGAAGCTGGCCCCGAAGCGCTGATCGGGCGCTCGGTGTTCGCACTCGCCCCCCATCAGACCCGCCTGCGCCTGCCGGTGGCGGCGGTCCATCCCCTGCCCGAGGGCGTGCCAGCGGCCCGCGCCGTGCTCGGCGCCAATGCCGAGACCGCGCTCAATGCGCTCTGGGACGCCGCCCCCAAACCCGGTTCGCGGGTGCTGGTGGTGGGGGCTGGGTTGCTCGGCTGTCTCATCGCGGCCTTTCTGTCGCGCCGCAGCGATCTGGACGTCGCGGTCGTCGATCCGATACCAGAGCGCGCCGCCGCACTGGATGACTTTAGCGTGAAGTTTTTCCACCCCTCGGAAACACCTTCCGAGTATGATATCGCCTTTCACACCTCCGCCACCGCCGCCGGGTTGGAGACGGCGCTGTCGGCACTGGCCTTCGAGGGCCGGGTGATCGAACTGTCGTGGTATGGCGATGCTCGCGTGGCGGTGGCGCTTGGGGGGGCGTTTCATTCCCGCAGGTTGGCAATCGTTTCCAGTCAAGTCGGCCATGTAGCGCCAGCCCGGCGTGCGTCGACAACCCACAGCGACCGATTGTCGCAAGCGTTAGCGTCTCTTGACGACCCGCGAATCGATGTCTTTTTGTCGCAGGAGGTGGGGTTCGAGGCACTGCCAGAGGCGCTACCGCGCGTTCTGGGCGCCGACGCCCCCGGCATCGCGACGCGCATCCGCTACAATCCTTGATACGCGCGCGCCCGGCTTTGAGTGAAGGAGAGCCCATGTACGCCGTCGAAGTCCGCGATCACGTCATGCTCGCCCATTCCTTACCGGGCGAAGTGTTCGGCCCGGCCCAGGGTGTGCACGGGGCGACCTATGTCGTCGATGCCGCCTTCTTTGCCGAGCACCTGACCAAGGACAATATCGTGCTCGATATTGGCCGCGCCACCGAGACGCTGGCCGCGGTGCTCAAGCCCCTCAACTACGCCAATCTCGACGACGTGCCGGCCTTTAAGAGCACGCTGACCACGACCGAGTTCCTCTGCCGCCATATCTTCGATGCCCTGGCCGAAGCGGCGCGCACGGGCGCGCTCGGCCCGGGTTCCGAGAGCCTTCACGCCATCCGCATCACCCTCAACGAGAGCCACATCGCGCGCGCCTGGTACGAGGGGCGCCTCGACGGAGCCTCTTCGTGAGCGCTGATGGCGGCGAGGATGGTACTGGTGGCGGGGCGTTCACCCCCCGGCGCGCGGTGCTGGCCTATCCGGGCTCGCTCGACACACCGACCGGAGGCTATGCTTATGCCCGGCGCCTCCTGGCCGAGTGCCGTGGCGGCGCGCTGCGCCTCGATCCCTGGCCGCTGCCGGGGGGCTTTCCCTTTCCCGATGCGGCGGTGCTGGACGAAACCGCCGAGCGCCTTGCCTTGCTGCCCAGCGGTTGGCCGGTGGTGGTCGATGGGCTGGCGCTCGGCGCCCTGCCCCCGCGTGTGCTGGCCGCAGCACCCGGCCCGCTGATTGCGCTTTGCCACCATCCCCTCGGCCTGGAGACCGGGCTCGATCCGGCCAAGGCCAAGGCGCTGATCGTGTCTGAGCGCGCAGCCCTCGATGAGACTGCCGCCGTCATCGCCACCAGTGCCGCCACGGCGCAGCTATTGCAGGCGCACTTCGGTGTGGCCTCCGAGCGCCTCACCGTGGCCGAACCCGGCACCGAGCCCGCGCGCCCCGCCACGGGCAGCGGCGGGCCTGGGGTGAAACTGCTTGCCGTTGGCAGTCTAATCCCACGCAAGGGCCACGACGTGCTGCTGGAGGCACTGTCGGGCTGCACCGATCTCGACTGGCGCCTCGACATCGCCGGCGCCGACGACCGCGACCCGCTCCACGCCGCCCTGTTGCGCCAGCGCATCAAAGCGCTCGGCCTTGGCGAACGGGTGCGCCTGCTCGGTGCGCTCGATACCGATGCCCTGGAGCGCGCCTATGCGGGGGCCGATCTCTTCGCGCTCGCCTCGCATTACGAAGGCTACGGCATGGTGTTTACCGAAGCGATGGCGCGTGCCCTACCCGTGGTGGGCTGTGGCAGCGAGGCGGTCATCGAGGCGACACGCGGGGCGGCCCGCCTTGTCGCGCCTGGCGATACGGCGGCGTTGCGCCATGCTTTGCGCGCGCTGATCGCCGACCCCGCGGCCAGGACCGCCCTCGGCCGCGCCTGTGCCAAGGCCGGCGCCGCCCTGCCGCGCTGGTCCGACACCGCCCACGCCGTGGCTCGGGCCATAGCCCAAGCGGTGGCGCCACTGCCCAGCCGACAAAGCCGCGCCGCCTCGGGATGAGCGCTTTTGACGCCGACTGGCTCTCCTTACGCACCGTAGCCGACGACCGCGCCCGCAATCGCAGGCTGGCGGTCGCGCTCAGCGATCATTTTGCCGGAGAGGCGCACCTGCGCATCCTCGATCTGGGCGCAGGCACCGGGGCTACGATGCGCGCGGTCTCCCCCCTGCTGCCGGACGCGCAGACCTGGGTGCTGTGCGACAACGACCCAGCGCTGCTGGCAAAGGCCCAAGCCCCAGCACCCAAGCATCGCGTAGAGACGATCGTGGCCGATCTCAGCCAGGATCCGGCACCACTGTTCGTCGCGCGCCCCGATCTGGTTACCGCCTCGGCATTTTTCGATCTGGTCTCGGCTGCATGGATCGAGCACTTTGTCGGTGTGCTCGCCGCCCATCGCGTGCCGCTCTATGCCGCGCTCAGCTATGACGGGCGCGAGGCGTGGCACCCGGCCCATTCCCTCGACACGGCGGCGCTGGCTGCCTTTCACACCGATCAGCGGCGCGACAAGGGCTTGGGCGCAGCGCTTGGACCAGAGGCGCATGCCCATCTGGCGGAATGTCTCGCTGCGGCGGGCTACCGTGTCCAAAGCGGCGACAGCGACTGGGTGTTGCGGGCGCCCGAGGACACCCCCCTGATCGCAGCGCTGGCGGCGGGGAGTGCGGCAGCAATCCAGCCCACCCTCGGCCCCGAGGCGGACGTCTGGGCCAAGGCCCGCGCCGCTGCCACGCACGTCTGCATCGGCCATAAGGATCTGCTCGCCGTGCCGCGCTGAGCGCCATCGCGCCTCAACGACCACCAGCGTCCTTGCAAAAAGCCCCAGTGTCTCAGTTCGAAAAGCGGGCTAGGCCAACTCTTTGCGTGCAAATGGCCTATCACAAGAGCAGACGTGAAACTGAGACACGACCCAAAAAGCATTGCAGGCGCCCCCGCTTCGCCCCTAGGCTGATCGGCATGGTTTGACGCAGGCGTGCCAGATCGCGCGCCCAACGACAGGGAAGCGCCATGAAATACCCCCTAGCCGCCACACTTGCCGTCCTGCCGGCGCTCAGCCTGGCCGACACCACCGACGTCACCTGGCGCGACACAGTCGTGGTCGCCAAACAGGGCGCGCATTGCGCCGACGATCCCAACTGCTTCAACCGCTACCACCCGGCCATCCCCATGGTGGTAACCGCCAAGCCGGGCGACGAGATCGTGATCGAGACCCGCGACGCCCTCGACAGCGACCTCAATCTCGATGCCAATGCCGACGATCTGGCTGCGGTCGATCTCAATAACGTCCATCCGATGTCGGGGCCGATCCGCATCGAGGGCGCCGAGCGCGGCGATGTCATCGCGATCACGTTGGAGGACATCACGCCCGACCAATACGGCTACACCGTGATCGTGCCGGGCTTCGGTTTTTTGCGCGACGAGTTCACCGAGCCGTTCCTGGTCAACTGGCGCCTGACGCGCACCCATGCCGTCTCGGATCAGATGCCGGGCGTGGCCGTGCCCTTTGAGGCGTTCCTCGGCTCGGTCGGCGTGATGCCGGGCGAGGAGGAGACCGCGTCGTGGCTGAAACGCGAGGCCGATCTGGCGGCAGTGGGCGGCATTGCGCTCCCGCCCGAGCCCATCGGTGGGCTGCCGGCCGAGGTTTGCGGGCCGGAGGGCAGCCACAAGGACACCTGCCTGCGCACCATCCCCCCACGCGAGAACGGCGGCAATATGGACGTCCAGCAGATGCAGATCGGCACCACGCTGCTCCTACCCTGCTTTATCGACGGCTGCGGCCTGTTCGTGGGCGATGTCCACTACGCCCAGGGCGACGGCGAGGTCTCAGGCACGGCCATCGAGATGGGCGCGGTAGTGCGCCTTTCGGTTGAGATCCGCAAGGGCGAGGGTGCTGTCATCACCGGCCCCGAAGTCGAGGGCGGCGCGCAGATCAAGGCGATCGAGCCCTCGAAATTCTACCAGACCGTCGGGCTGCCCCTCAAACCCGCCGGTGAGATCCCGCCGACCCACACCTATCTCGACAGCGAAGTGATCGCCGGGCTTGAGAACATGTCCGAAGACCTGATGGTGGCCGCGCGCGACGCGCTCTCACGCATGCTCGATTACATCGTGCGCACCCACGGCCTGACCCGCGAGCAGGCTTATGTGCTGGCCTCGGTGGCGGTCGATCTGCGCATCGGACAGGTGGTGGACGTGCCCAACTATGTCGTGACCGCCGTACTCAACGAAGACGTGTTCGCCGAATGACGAGGCTGCCGCGACGCACGGTGCTCGGGTTGTTGCTGGCCACGCCCGCGG
>JBCDHK010000035.1:0-17099 GCA_038750185.1 Pseudomonadota bacterium | reverse complement strand
TCGACGGCCAAGCTCTGCCCAGGGGCCGCATTGACTGCCTTGACCGTGCCCTTGCGCTCAGCCCGCAGCACGTTCTCCATCTTCATCGCCTCGACCGTGGCCAGCGCCTGGCCCTCCTGGACTTCCTCACCGATGTCGACCGCGATCGAGACCACCACACCCGGCATCGGACAGAGCAGCATCTTGGAGGTGTCGGGGGGTAGCTTCTCGGGCATCAATGCCGCCAGTTGGGCCGTGCGGCGCGCGCGCACGCGCACCTCCAGATCCGTGCCGCGGTAGCGCAGGCGAAAGCCCCCGGTGCGCGGCTCGACCTTGAAGACCAGCGTCTCGCCCGCCACTTCGGCCAAGGCCAGCGTGGCACCGGGCAGCCAGTCGAGAGCGACAGCCAGCGCACGCCCATCGAGACGCACCACCACGCCGTCACCCATCTCGGTGTGGGCCTCGGCGGAGAACGGCTCGGGCGCGCCCTTGATGCTCACCCCCCAATCGGCGCCGATGGTGCGCTCGTGGTTGGCCAGACGCCCCGAGACCTGCGCCGCGCGGTTTTCGACCACCAGCGTCATGGCCACAGCCGCCGCCGCCAGATACTCCAGGCTCTCGCGCGTAAGGGCGGCGCCGGTGAAGCCCTCGGGGTATTCCTCGGCGATGAAGGCGGTGGTCAGGCGGCCTTCGACGAAACGTGGGTGGTCCATGACTGCGGCCAGGAAGGGGATGTTGTGGCCGATGCCCTCCAGTTCAAAGCGGTCGAGGGCCTGGCGCATGCCCTCGATGGCCTGGAGACGGTCCGGGCCCCAGGTGCAGAGCTTGGCGATCATCGGATCGTAGAAACGCGAGATCTCGCCGCCCTCGGTCACACCGGTGTCATTGCGCACCACGTTGTCGCCCGCAGCGCCCGGCGCGGTGCCTGGGCGGTAGTCGGGGGTCTCGGCGGGCGGGCGATAGCGGGTCAGGCGCCCGATGGAGGGTAGGAAGTTGCGGTAGGGGTCCTCGGCGTAGAGACGGCTCTCAATGGCCCAGCCTTTGAGCTGGATGTCGTCCTGGGTGAGGGCGAGGCGCTCGCCGGCGGCAACCCGGATCATCTGCTCGACCAAGTCGATACCGGTGATGAGTTCGGTGACCGGGTGCTCGACCTGCAACCGCGTGTTCATCTCCAGGAAATAAAAGTTACGCTCAGCATCGACGATGAACTCCACCGTGCCCGCCGAGCAATAATCGACCGCGCGGGCCAAGGCCACCGACTGCTCGCCCATGGCGCGGCGCGTCTCGGGGTCGAGGAAGGGCGAGGGCGCCTCCTCGATGACCTTCTGATTGCGGCGCTGGATCGAGCACTCGCGCTCGCCGAGGTAGAGGCAATTGCCGTGTTGGTCGCCCAGCACCTGGATCTCGATGTGGCGGGGCGAGGTGACGAATTTCTCGATGAAGATGCGGTCGTCGCCGAAGGAGGCCGCCGCCTCGTTCTTGGACGACTGAAAACCCTCGCGCGCCTCCTCGGCATTCCAGGCGATGCGCATGCCCTTGCCCCCGCCCCCGGCAGACGCCTTGATCATCACCGGATAGCCGATCTGCTCGGCAATCTTGACCGCCTCCTCGGCGTCCTCGATCAGCCCCATGTAGCCGGGCACGGTGGAGACGCCCGCTTCGGCTGCAAGCTTTTTCGAGGTGATCTTGTCGCCCATGGCCTCGATGGCGCCGGTGGGCGGGCCGATGAAGGCGATGTTCTCCGCCGCCAAGGCCGCCGAAAACCGCGGGTTCTCCGAGAGAAAGCCATAGCCCGGATGGACGGCCTCGGCCCCGGTCTGGCGGATCGCCTCCAAGATGTTGTCGATCACGATATAGGACTGATTGGCCGGCGCAGGCCCCACATAAACCGCCTCATCGGCCATGCGGGTGTGGACGGCACCGCGGTCGGCCTCGGAGTAGACGGCCACGGTCGCGATCCCCATCCGGCGCGCAGTGGCGATGACGCGGCAGGCGATCTCGCCGCGGTTGGCGATCAGGATCTTGGAGAACATCGGGTCCCTCGTCGGTTGATGGCGTCGGTGGTCATGTCAATTGGCGGCGCGCCGGGCTTTGGCGCTGGCCCAGGCGCTCCAAGCGCTGAGGCGGTCGGGCTGGAACAGATCGCGGATCACGGCCAAAAGCGCCGGGCCCTTCAGATGGGGCGAGACTAGCGCACTGGCGCGCAGTTGGGCCAGATCAGGCTCGGGGCCAGGGCGCGCGCGCACCACCGGGACCAGCCCCGGCACCGGACGCAGCGCGCGCCAGAGGTCTTGGCGCACGGCTGTGGCCAGCCAGAACGCGGCATCGAGGGGATGGGCTTCAGGGTCGGCGAGGCAGGGGCTCTCGTGGCAGAGCGCGGCCATGTCGCGCGGCGTGGTCAGGGCTGCGGGAAACATCCACACCGCGCCCTCGATCTCGGCCCAGCGAAAGCGGGTCATGCGTGCGCCGTTTGGCATGCGCCGGCGCGCCTTGAGGCGGGCCTGACGCAGGGCGTCGAAATCGAACGGGTTCACCGCCGCGCCTCCAAAGGCGCGGGCAGTTGGGTCAGTGGCGGGGTTTGTCCGTGTACTCGTCGGGCACGGGTTCGTTGGGCAAGATCACCATCAGCCGCCAGGCGATACCGACCATGCCGAAGGTGATGCCAAAGAACACCGCCAGCATGGTCATGGCCAGCATACCATCTTCGGCGCTGCGCACCACCGTGCCAAAGCCGCCGATGTCGAGCCAGAGTAGGAGGAGGAGCAGCGTCCAGCCCGCCGCGATACCGTCGGCGGCGGCGAGGGCGACGTACTTCATCAGATGATATGGATCGGCCGGTTGGTTGGGCCGGCGGGACATGGCAAACCTCGTCGGTTGGCGCCTGGGGCAGCGCGTGCTTGCGAGAAGTCCATGCAAACGCATTGGTCCTCACCGCCACAGCGAAACTCTGGTTTCGCCAACCTTGCAGATGCCAATGTTCGTGCTGTTCCCGCTTCTCAGTAACGATAGTAGCGGGGACGTTTGTAATATCCACGTCTGGAGTAGCGCTTGCCGCGAAAGCGCGGTGTGGTGGCCGCGCCCAGGGCTGCACCGCCAGCGGCACCGACCAGCGCGCTTGCCCCCGGATCGGCACCGTTGGCCCCGGCAATGCCAAGCCCGACCACCGCCCCGATGCCAGCACCGACCAGCGCCCGATTGGCAGTGGTGTTGCCACAGCCCGCCACGGCCACGAGCGCCAGCACTGCGCCGATCCTGATGAATTGCGCCACGCGCATGATCGTTCTCCTTGCAACACGCCCAGAGTATGCCGGGCCACGCCGATCAAACGCGCGCGCACCGGTTTCCGTCGCCTTCCAAGACCGCACAACCGCATCAGATCCCCCGCGCGCCGCGCCGGTCTCAGAGCGGCAGGTTGTCGTGTTTTTTCCAAGGCGCCTCGACACGCTTGCCGCGCAGACCGGCAAAAGCGCGCGCCACGCGCCGGCGCGTCGATTGGGGCATGATCACCTCATCGACGAACCCGCGATCGGCGGCGACGAAGGGATTGGCAAAGCGCGCCTCGTAATCGCGCGTGCGCGCGGCGATTTTCTCGGGATCGTCGAGCTCGGCGCGGTAGAGGATCTCGGTCGCGCCCTTGGCGCCCATCACCGCGATCTCAGCGGTGGGCCAGGCGTAGTTGACATCACCGCGCAGGTGCTTGGAGGCCATGACCACATAGGCGCCGCCGTAGGCTTTGCGCGTGATCACGGTCACCTTGGGCACGGTGGCCTCGCCGTAGGCATAGAGCAGCTTGGCGCCGTGCTTGATGACGCCGTCATACTCCTGCGAGGTGCCCGGCAAGAAGCCCGGCACATCGACGAAGGTGAGCAGCGGTATGTCAAAGCAATCGCAAAACCGCACAAACCGTGCCGCCTTGCGCGAGGAGGCGATATCGAGACACCCCGCCAGCACCAAGGGCTGGTTGGCGACCACGCCTACCGTCTGGCCTTCGAGGCGGATGAAGCCGGTGATGATATTGGCGGCAAACTCGGCCTGTATCTCCAGGAAATCGCCCTCGTCGGCGACCTTGAGGATCAGCTCCTTCATGTCGTAGGGCTGGTTGGGGTTGGCGGGGACCAGGGTGTCCAGGCTCGGCTCGACGCGGTCGGGCGGGTCGAAGAACGGACGCTGGGGCGGTTTTTCGCGGTTGGAGAGCGGCAGGAAGTCGATCAGGCGGCGCACCTCAGTCAGCACTTCGATGTCGTTTTCAAACGCCGCATCGGCCACGGAGGACTTCTTGGTGTGGGTGCTCGCTCCGCCCAGTTCCTCGGCGGTGACGATCTCGCCGGTCACCGTCTTCACCACATCGGGGCCGGTGACGAACATATAAGACGAATCGCGCACCATGTAGATGAAGTCGGTCATGGCGGGCGAGTAGACCGCGCCCCCCGCACAAGGCCCCATGATCACGCTGATCTGGGGCACCACGCCCGAGCCTGCGATATTGCGCATGAAGACCTCGCCGTAGGCGGCCAGGCTGTCGACGCCTTCTTGGATGCGCGCCCCGCCTGAATCGTTGAGCCCGATGACGGGTGCGCCATTGCGCATGGCCATGTCCATGACCTTGCAGATCTTGCGCGCATGGGTCTCCGAGACCGAGCCGCCGAGCACGGTAAAATCTTGGCTGAACACATAAACCTGGCGCCCGTTGATCGTGCCCCAGCCCGTGACCACACCATCGCCATAGGTGCGGGTGTCGGCCATGCCGAACTCGGTGCAGCGGTGGGTGACGAACATGTCGTATTCCTCGAACGAGCCGGCATCGAGCAACACGTCGAGGCGCTCGCGCGCGGTCAGCTTGCCGCGTCCGTGCTGGGCGTCGATGCGGCGTTCGCCCCCGCCAAGGCGTGCATCGGCACGCCGGCTGTCCAGTTGTTCGAGGATGTCCTTCATCGCAGTCTCCGCCTGTGGCCTGTCGGATCGGCGCGGTTGTCTCGGCCCGGGGAGGGCACCGCAAGAGGAATGGCGGCCAGTTTGGCACCAATCGCTACAACGTTTGTTTAACCCTCTTCAACTACACCCATCCCGGCGACGCAACCCCACCCGGGTGCGGGTGGGGGAGGCAAAAATCCAGGTCAACATTGGGGCCAGCATCGCGGCCAAAAATCGGTGCCAACAATCGAGACTAACAATCGGGGCTGACACTGACATAGGGGCTGAGACGGTATGTATGTTATCTGCGCCCATCCAGGCTGGTCTCGCATCCTTCAGGGCGTGGCGCGGTTGATCTTGCGATCCGTAACGCTTGTTGCCCTTGCCCTGTTGACCGCCTGCGCGCCGCAGGATGTGCGCACCACCGGCACGCTGGCCGGCGTCGCCCAGTCCGCCCCCGCCGTGGCGCTGCCGCGCTTGGCGCTGCCGGCACGCATTGGGCTGGTGCGCCTTGTCGACGGCCGGGTCAGCACCATCCCCGCGTCTGAGCGCACCCGATGGGCTGGCGCTGCGCGCGAGATCAACCGCAACCTCATCGCGCGCCTCGATCTGATCCCGCTGCCGGTGCCGCCTTTAGATGTGGCTGCCGCCAATTCCGCCGCCAATCCTGGCATGCCCGATCCAAGTGCAGCCGTCGCCACACTGATGGAGACCGCCGCCCGCGCCCGCCTCGATGCCGTGCTGTTCTACGAACTCGCCGCCCGCGTCGAGAACGACCGCGCCCTTGCCGCCTTTGCCGATCTGCCGATCCTGGGCGGCATCGTCCCACCCGCCGTCCAGAGCGAGGCCGATGCCTTCGCCCTCGCCCTGCTGCTCGACACCCGCACCCGCGCTTTCCTCGGCAGCGCCAGCGCGCGCGTCTCCGACCAGCCGATCGCTCGCCTGCGCGACGGGCGCGGCAGCCCCGCAGCCCACCTGGACGCAGCGCGCTATGCGGCGCTGCACGCCCTGATCCCCGG
Organism: Pseudomonadota bacterium; assembly: GCA_038750185.1. Taxonomy (GTDB): domain Bacteria; phylum Pseudomonadota; class Alphaproteobacteria; order Rhodobacterales; family Rhodobacteraceae; genus Thermohalobaculum. The sequence goes on along the minus strand of JBCDHK010000035.1, from coordinate 11,190 downwards.
CGCCGAAGACCTGATCACCACCGCCATCGCCTCCGGCTTCTGAGACGAGGGGCCAGGCACTGCTCGCGGTTGTGGGGGCCATGACGCATTCGTGAGCCCTGCGGCAGCGCCACGGCTTGGGTTTTGTCTGTGAACGCCCTATTCCTACCAACGGCCACAACCCAGGGACGGCGCATGGAAATCGGTATCCTCACGGCCTTTGCCGGCGGCATCATCAGCTTTCTCAGTCCCTGCGTGCTACCGCTCGCACCGCCCTATCTGGCCTATCTCGGCGGCACTACCCTCGACCAAATCTCTGGCGAGGAGCGCGACATCGACCCCGCCGTGGCGCGCAGAGTGTTCTGGTCGGCGTGCTTTTTCGTACTTGGGCTGGCCACGGTCTTCGTCGGGCTTGGCATGGGCGCTTCGGCCATCGGCCAGACGTTGGTGCGCAACAAGGACATCTTAGGCCAGATCTCGGGCGGCATCATCGTCGTGCTCGGGCTACACTTCATCGGCCTGTTGCGCATTCCGCTCTTGATGCGCGAGGCGCGCTTTGACGGCCCGGCCCAGGCGGGCAACTTTGGCACGTCTTATGTCATCGGCATCGCTTTTGCCTTTGGCTGGACGCCTTGCATCGGGCCGATCCTGGCCGCCATTCTAACACTCGCCGCCCAGGAGCAAACGCTGCTCGCCGGCACCTCGCTGCTCGCCGTCTATGCGCTCGGCCTTGGAGTGCCCTTCCTGATCGCCGCCGCCTTCGTTGGACCGTTCCTGCGCTGGGCCCGCGGTTTTCGCCGCCACATGGGCACGGTCGAAAAGGCAATGGGGGCGCTGTTGATCGGCGTTGGTGTCATGATGATTACGGGCACCTTCGAGCGCCTAGCGTTTTGGCTGTTGGAGACCTTTCCAGTACTTGGCACGATTGGCTAAAGCGCACATCGCTAGCAATTTCGCGTGCGCCCGTTGCTCAGCACGCCAGAGCATGTTCCGACCAATTGAGATCAAGCGGCACGCTCTAGATCTTCGCTTTTCCGAGGCTTCTTAAACACCAACTTGTGCAGACTGGCTGGAAATCGCCCCAGCGCGGCGCAGGCAGTTTTTCAACCGACACGCAATTGCGTACGGGGGGAGATCGCGCGAGTTTGCGCCTGCAGCACGTCACCCATCTTCAAGCGCTCATGTGTCGGAGAGGCTTTCGACGAGATCGACGATTTCTTGGCGTTTGATTGGCTTGGCCATGAAGCGGTCAAAGCCTGCGGCATGACAGGCCTCACGTTGTTCGATGCTGTCGTTGGCGGTGACGGCGACAATGACGATGCGCTCGTTCTTGAAGTCCTCGCGGATGATTTTGGCGGCGGCGATGCCGTCCATGTTGGGCATGCTGATGTCGAGCAAGACCAGGTTGGGGCGATGGGCTCTGGCAGCGGCGACCGCTTCGAGGCCGTCGGTTGCCGCGACGTAATCGCAGGCAGTCTTATCCAATATCCTCTTCATGACGAAGAGGTTGGTTTTGTTGTCATCGGCCACGAGCACCCGCAGCCTATCCATCGCAAACTCCTGGACGTTGACGAAAGTTGCCAGAGCCATCTTCTCGCCTACTCCGCTGCAAGGGGGTTGTCACCCCGTTCTGCGACGATCTCCAGCGTCAGGGTGAGGGTGAATGCCGATCCCTGGCCCAAATCGCTGGTGACGGTGATATCGGCGCCGATGGTCTCGGCCAGCCCTTTGCTGATGCTCAGGCCAAGCCCCACGCCTTCGGCTTGGCGCGTGGTGGAGGTATCGACCTGGGAAAATCGCTCGAAGATGGTGTCGAGCTTGTCGGCGGGGATGCCGGGCCCGGTATCGCGCACAGTGAGGGCGATGGCGAGGGCCTGGTCTTGCACGCGCGCCCGAGCCTCGCAGATCACCTTACCGGTTTCGGTGAACTTGATGGCGTTGCCGAGCAGGTTGGTCAGGATCTGGCGGATGGCCAGCCGGTCGCCGAGGACGGTATAATCGCCCAGGGCATCGAGATCGAGAACCAGGGTCAGCCCCTTTTTCTCGGCCACCGGCTGGAGGGCGATGCAGGTCTCGGCGACGGTGGCCTTGAGTGCGAACAGATCGGTTCTCTTGGTGCGCGCGCCGGCATCGATGCTGCCGAAGTCGAGCAGTTGCTCGATCAGTTCCATGTGCTCGTTGGCCGCATCGGCGATCATGTCCAGCATCTCGGTCTGGTCTTCGTCCAGGTCGGTTTCGCGGACCATTTCCACCAGATTGACTACGCCGTTCATCGGGGTGCGCAGTTCGTGGCTGACGTTGGCCAGGAAATCGGTTTTGGCGCGATCGGCGGCGGTGGCGGCATCGAGGGCGTGTTCGAGACGGCGCGCGGCGCGCACGCCCAGGCGCGAGAGCAGCCAACCGGCCACTCCGGCAACGGCCAGCGCGGCGGTGAGCGGTAGGGCGATGCGGCTGAGGATGCGCACGCCCGGCGCCGGCTTCTTCCACATCAGCCAGGCGATCGCTTGGCCGCCGCTGCCCATCAGAGCGTGGCCTTGTCCCGGTTGGGGTGGGTCGCGGCGCAGGTTTAGCCCCGAGATCAACACCGATTGTCCGAGGGTGTCGAGGCGCTCGGGCGTTAGGCGGATGCCGTGGATCTGGCGGTAGAGGGTGGCGTCATCGAGGCTGGCATAACCTTCGTAGGGTAGGATCCGCGCCACGGCGAACAGCCACAGCGCCCCATCGATCCATTTGTAGGAGTGTATGACGCTCGCCGGGTCGATGGGAGTATCTTGGATGCGCGCGAGCAGGGCCAGCAATTGCGGGCGGGCTAGAATGTCTGCTGCAGCGGTCTCCGGGCCGTTTTGGACCCAGCCGTAATTCTCCGAGCCGTCGCGGGTGGAGAGGACGATGGCTTCGACGGTGCCGGTTTCGGTGGCGGCGGTGCCGATGCTGCTGTGGAGCCAGGCGCGGTCGTCGCTTTGGACGGCGTCGTGGACTTCGTCCCAGTAGGAGTAGTCGCCCGCCACGGTTTTGACCCGCTCTTCGAGCCCCATGACGGCGCTGGAGACCAGGGCCTTGGCGGAGGCGCGGGCCAGTTGGGTGTGCTGGTCAGAGACCCAGAGGGCGGTCAGTGCGACAACGGTGATCAGCCCCAGGATGGCGCAGAGGTGGGCGATCTTGAGCATGCGCGACAGGCGCGTAAAGGTGTCCTCATGAGCACCGCACACACCTGTCTGGCCCGGGTGGGCGCGGTGTGGGGTATTGGTGGTGTGTTCCGCGCTGGTCCGCATTGCTTTGCCTCCCGATCGGCCCCGCCTGCGGTTTTCACCTCCACGGGTTAACATTCGATTTGTACCAAATACGGCAGCGCCGCGCCGATATGCCTGTCCGATATACTTGCCTGCCGCCGGATGCTCGCTTGCTGCCGGATGCCCGCCCGTCAGTGGATACGTGCCCGTCACGGGACACTTGCCCATCACTGGAGGCCGCCCGCCATCGGGGTGAGCCGCTCACAACGCGCAGCCCGGCATTCATCCGCGGATTACATGAACGCATATCAAACGAAAAAGGTGAAGATTTTCCTAGTGGACTGGCCAGGCCGCCGCCAGCGTGCCCGAGCCGTCTCCACGCGCAGCCTGCCTTTACCCCACCCCAGGCGCTGGCTATGTAACATATCCGAACCGATGCCAAGGAGCAGACCAGCCATGAGGGCCGAGACCGAAGCCGTTGTCAGCGAGATCGAAAAGTCGCTCGGCCTCTTACGCCAGCGCATCGGCTGGGACACGGCGCTGCACCGGCTCGAAGAAATGAACGCGCGCGCCGAAGACCCCGCGCTTTGGAATGACCCCGCGCAGGCGCAAAAAGTCATGCGCGAGCGCCAGCGTCTGGCCGACAGTGTCGAGGGCTACCGCGCGCTGGAGACTGCACTCACCGACAATCGCGAGCTGATCGAACTGGGTGAGGCCGAGGGCGATGAAGAGGTCGTCGATGAAGCCGAGGCCGCGCTCAAGGATTTGCGCGAGCAGGCGGCAGCACGCGAGATCGAGGCGCTGCTCTCGGGTGAGGTCGATGGCAACGACGCCTTCTTAGAGATCAACGCCGGGGCAGGGGGCGTGGAGGCGTGTGATTGGGCGCAGATGCTGGTGCGCATGTACATCCGCTGGGCCGAGGCGCGGGGCTACAAGGTCGAGTTGCAATCGGAGAGTGCGGGCGAGGAGGCGGGTATTCGCTCGGCCACCTACCAGGTCAAGGGTGAGAGTGCGTATGGCTGGCTGAAGAGCGAGGCGGGCGTGCATCGCCTGGTGCGCATCTCGCCCTTTGATTCGCAGGCGCGGCGCCAGACGTCCTTTGCCTCGGCCTGGGTTTATCCGGTGATCGACGATACCATCGAGATCGACATTCCGGCCAAGGACATCCGCATCGATACCTACCGCTCCTCCGGCGCGGGCGGCCAGCACGTCAACACCACCGACTCGGCGGTGCGCATCACCCATTTGCCAAGCGGCATCGTGGTGACATCCTCAGAGAAGTCGCAACACCAGAACCGCGAGATCGCCATGAACGCGCTGCGCTCGCGCCTCTACGATCTGGAGATGAAGAAGCGCACCCAAGCGATCCAGGACGCCCATGATGCCAAGGGCGAGATCGGCTGGGGGAACCAGATCAGATCGTATGTGCTGCAACCTTACCAAATGGTGAAGGATCTGCGCACCGGTGTTGAGACCTCCGATACCCAAGGCGTGCTCGACGGCGATCTCGATACCTTCATGGCCGCGGCGCTGGCCCAGGAGGTCTCGGGCAAATCGCGCGCCCAAGCCGAGGCCGGAGACGGCTGAGACCCTGCGCCGTGTGCATTTTTCCTGCTCGGAGGGCCTTTTAAGGCGGCAAATTGGCCCAATGGGTCTTGGAAGGACCATGCTTTGGCGTTATGCGTGCAACGTATTGATTGTGTGAGGAACATCCATGCGCCGCTTGCTTCTTGCCGCAGCCCTAGCCAGCCTAACCGCACCCGCCACCGCCGCCACGCTGGTGTCGTTCTATAAATCCCCCAGCGTACAGCTGAATACCCTGGCGCTGGCCGATGCCGCGGTCGCGGCCGGGCCGCCGGTCGCCACGTTCACTTCCACCGGGATCGACTATCCTGCCGGCTCGATCAACACCAACAACTCCAGCAACACGACCCTGTCGGCCTTCCTGGGCGTGGACGCACCGAGCTTGAGCGGTGGACAGAACGTAGACCTCCAAGATTCGGTCTTCGTGTTCGAGGGCTTTCTCGATCTGGCACCGGGAGTGGACACTCTGGTGGTGGGCTCCGACGATGGTTTTCGCCTGACGGTCGATGGTAACGTCCTGGGCAGCACTGGAACGCGCGGCTTTACCGAGACGACCTTCTTCCAGGAACTGGGCACCGGTGTGGTGCCGTTTACGCTGTTGTATTTCGAGCGCGGCGGCAACGCGGGTGTCGAGTTCAGCCAGGACGGCAACATCGTGGTCGGCGTCGCAGGGCCCCCAGCCGCGATCCCGCTGCCGCCGGCGGCGCTACTGCTTGGAACGGCCCTGGCGGGTCTGGCTGTCCTGCGCCGGCGCACCTGAGGGCGCCAAGCCACGCTCAGCGCACACCCGCACCGGTGGGCGCAAGGCCATGCATCGCCCCCCTGGACAAATCCGGCCCAGGCGGGCATGGCAAATGCCATGGACAGTGCCGAAGACACCGCCGCCATCGCACACCAAGCCGCCCCGGAAGGCGCGCCAGCGCAGGCCTCTCCAAGGCCCGACAGTCTGGATCCCAAGGCGGCTGAGGCCGAGATCGCACAGCTGCGCGAGACCCTCGCGCACCACAACCAGCTCTATCATCAGCAAGACGCGCCCGAGGTTTCAGACGCCGAATACGATGCCCTCAAGCGCCGCCTGCTCGCCTTGGAGGCCGCCCACCCGCAATTTCTGAGCGCCAAAAGCCCAAGCCAGACCGTGGGCGCTGCTCCGGCGGAGGGGTTTGCCAAAGTCTCCCACGCCGTGCGCATGCTCTCGCTCGGCAACGCTTTTTCGCCCGAGGACGTGCACGAATTCGAAGCGCGCATCCGCCGTTTTCTCACCCTCACCCCCGATGAGCCCGTCGCCTACACCGCCGAGCCCAAGATCGACGGCGTCTCGCTGGCGCTGCGCTATGAGGGACGGCGCTTGGTGCAAGCGGCCACGCGCGGTGACGGCAGCGTCGGCGAAAACGTCACCGCCAACGCGCGCACCATCGCCGAGATCCCCGAGACGCTGCCCGAGGACGCCCCGGCGCTCTTTGAGGTGCGCGGCGAAGTCTACATGGCCTATGAAGACTTTTCCGCCCTCAACACAGCCCAAGCCGAGGCCGGGGCCAAAGCCTTCGCCAATCCGAGAAACGCCGCCGCCGGGTCGCTGCGCCAACTCGATGCGCGCATCACCGCCCAGCGCCCGCTCAGGTTTTTCGCCTACACCTGGGGCGAGGTCGAGCGCTTGCCCGCCGAGAGCCAATCGGGCGTGCTGGCGGCTTTCCAGGCCTGGGGCTTTCGCACCAATCCGCTGGCCAAACGCCTCGAAGGCACCGAGGCACTCCTCGCCCACCACGCGCTGATCGAGGCCGAGCGCGCGCGCCTCGGCTACGATATCGACGGCGTGGTCTACAAACTCGACCGTCTCGATTGGCAAACGCGCATGGGCTTTCGCTCCAACCAGCCACGCTGGGCGATCGCCCATAAATTCGCCGCCGAGGAAGCCACCACCGTGCTGGAGGCCATCGACATCCAGGTCGGGCGCACCGGTGCGCTCTCGCCCGTGGCACGGCTCAAACCCGTCAGCGTGGGTGGTGTCGTCGTCTCCAACGCCACACTGCACAACGAAGACTACGTCGCAGGCCGCGGCGCCAAGGGTGAGCCGATCCGCGAGGGCCGCGATCTGCGCGTGGGCGATACGGTGCGCGTCTACCGCGCGGGCGATGTGATCCCCAAGGTGATCGACGTCGATCTGGCGCGCAGGCCCAAGGGCGTGCGCCTTTGGGTCTCGCCCGAGACCTGCCCCGCCTGCGGCTCTCCCGCCGTGCGCGAGACCGGCGAGGCGGTGCGCCGCTGTACGGGCGGGCTGATCTGCCCAGCCCAGGCCGTCGAGCGGCTCAAGCACTTCGTCTCACGCAACGCCTTGGACATTGATGGACTGGGCACCAAGCAGGTCGAGGCGCTCTATCGCCTGGGCTGGGTGCGCGAGCCAGCCGACATCTTTACCCTGGAGGCCCGCTTTGGGCCCGAGGGCAGCCGCGTCGAGCGCCTGGCTTCCTTGGAGGGCTGGGGCAAGAAATCGGCCGAAAACCTCTTTGTCGCGATCCAGGCGCGCCGCCGTGTGGCGCTCTCGCGCTTTATCTTCGCGCTTGGCATCCGCCATGTGGGCGAGACCACAGCGCGCCTTCTCGCGCGCAGCTACACCACCTGGGAGGCTTTTGCCGCCGCCATGCGCGCAGCGGGCGGGCCGGTCGAGCGTCGTACGGAGCAGGCAGACGAAACCGAGGGCGCAGAAAAACCCGCCGAGGAAATACCTGTTGAGGATAACCCCGCCCACGCCCATCTGCTCGCCATCGACGGCGTCGGGCGCACGCTGGCCGAGGCCGTGCTGGCCTTTTTCGCCGACGCCAATAACGCCCGTGCGCTGGAGCATCTTCTCGCCCATGTCGCGCCCGAGCCCGAAGCTGCTCCAGCTGCCACCGACAGCCCCGTCGCTGGCAAGACGGTAGTGTTTACCGGCAAGCTCGCCCGCCTCTCGCGCGATGAAGCCAAGGCCCGCGCCGAGGCATTGGGCGCGCGCGTCTCGGGCTCGGTCTCTGCCAAGACCGACATCTTAGTTGCGGGCGAGGCGGCGGGCTCGAAGCTCAAGAAGGCGGCGGCGCTTGGCATCGAGACGCTGAGCGAGGACGACTGGATCGCCCTGGTCGGCCAATGACGCGCGCGCTTTGGTCCTCTGCCCCTGTGAGGCCGATCACGCCTGCCGATGCGGCGGCGCTTTTGGCACTCAATAATGCCCATGCCACTGAGACCTCCCACCTCGATCCCGCAGATTGGGGCGCGCTGACGCAGACGGCCTTTGCAGCGCTTTGCGTGGATCGCGCAGGTTTTGTCGTGGTGTTCGATCAGAACGCTGCCTACGACAGCCCGAATTTCCAATGGTTTCGCGCTCGCTACGATCGCTTTGCCTATGTTGATCGCATCGTCGTCGATCAAGAGGCCCGCGGGCTTGGCTTGGCGCGCAAGCTCTACGAGGCGGTGTTTGCCGTGGCGCAGGCTGCAGGCCACGCCCGCCTTGCGTGTGAGGTCAACCAGCACCCGCCCAATCCGGGCTCTGACGCTTTTCACGCCGCCATGGGCTTTGAGGCGGTTGGCGAGGGCCACCCCCACGGCGATGCCAAGCGCGTGCGCTATCTGCTGCGCCCTCTGCCAGCGCTTGCCTGAGGACAGACAGCCCGGATGGCGCGGCCAGAAATATTGTTTGCCCTTTTCGCCCCGGTCGAAGGGCTGCCGGGCCTTGGACCCAAGACCGCTAAACTGTTCACCAAACTGGGCGCACCGCGGGTGCGCGATCTGTTGTTTCTCGCGCCCACGGGTGTGGTCGACCGGCGCCTGCGTGAGAGCTTGATCGGCGCTGAGCCGGGCCAGGTCGCCACCGTCCTTGCCACTTTGGGCGAGCATCGTCCCGGGCGCACCCGCAGCGCGCCCTACCGCATTCTGGCCGAGGGCGGGGGCGTGACCTTTGAGATCGTCCACTTTCGCGCCCATGCGGAGTGGATGGCCAAGACCTACCCCGAGGGCGCACGCCGGGTGCTCTCGGGCAAGCTCGACATGTTCGAAGGGCGCTGGCAGATGCCCCACCCCGATCTGGTGCTCGATGAGCGCGAGGCGGGCGATCTGAGGCCGTTCGAGCCGGTCTATCCGCTGATCCAGGGGCTGACCCAGCGCGGTGTGGCGCGGGGAGTGGCCGCAGCGCTCGCCCGCCTGCCCGAGCTGCCCGAGTGGCTGCCAGAGCGCCTGCTCAAGGCAGAGGGGTGGCCCGCTTGGGGGGCAGCGCTCCAAGCACTGCACACCCCGGACGGACCCGCCCTGCGCGCGCCCTCCAATCCGGTTTGGGGACGGCTGGCGTTTGATGAGCTGTTCTCGCACCAGCTGGCGCTCAATCTGGCGCGTGCGCGCGCGCGCAAGGGCCGCGGCCATACTAACATCGGCGACGGGCGGTGTTTGGCACGCGCGGCGCGGGCCTTTGGCTATAGTCCGACCGGGGCGCAAAGCCGGGCGCTCGGTGAGATCCGCACCGATATGGCCGAGCCGACCCGGATGATGCGTCTCCTCCAAGGCGATGTCGGGGCGGGTAAGACGTGGGTCGCGCTGATGGCGCTGCTGATCGCTGTCGAAGCGGGCGGGCAGGGCGCGCTGATGGCGCCGACCGAGATCCTGGCCCGCCAGCATGCCGAGAGCCTGCGCCCCATTGCCGAGGCCGCAGGGGTGGCCCTCGTTCTGCTCACCGGGCGCGACAAGGGCCGTGCGCGCCAGGACAAGCTGTCCCGCATCGCGCGCGCACCCAGTGAGGAGGGCGCGGGGATCGTCATCGGCACCCATGCGCTGATGTCCGAGGATGTGGCTTACGGCGATCTGCGCCTGGTGGTGATCGACGAGCAACACCGCTTTGGCGTGCGCCAGCGTCTCGATCTCACCGCCAAGGCGCCGGCGGGCGCGGATGTGCTGGTGATGACGGCCACGCCGATCCCGCGCACCCTGGCTTTGGCGGGTTATGGCGATCTCGATGTCTCGATCCTCGACGAAAAGCCGCCCGGGCGCCAGCCGGTGACCACGGCGCTGGTCTCCATGGATCGCTATGAGGAGGTGGTCGAGCGTCTGCGCCGTGCCATCACTGAGGGCCAGCGCGCCTATTGGGTTTGTCCACTCGTCGAGGACAGCGACACCGTCGCGCTGGTCTCGGCAGAAGCGCGCCATCGCACGCTCTCGGAAGCGCTCGGCGCTGAGCGGGTGGCGCTGGTGCACGGCCAGATGTCTGCCGAGGCCAAGGACGCCGCCATGGCCGCTTTCCAGGAGGGTCGCGCCCAAGTGCTGGTGGCGACGACGGTGATCGAGGTGGGGGTCGATGTACCCGAGGCCACGATCATGGTTGTCGAGCAGGCCGAACAGTTTGGCCTGGCCCAGTTGCACCAGTTGCGCGGGCGGGTTGGGCGCGGGCGAGGGCGGTCCGCGTGTCTTTTGATGTATCGCAGCCTGGGCGAGAATGCCCGCGCGCGCCTTGAAGTCATGCGCCAGACCGAGGACGGCTTTGCCATCGCCGAGGCCGATCTCGAACAGCGTGGTGCGGGCGATATGCTGGGGCTGGCGCAATCGGGGCTGCCGCGGTTTCGCATCGCCGATCTGGAGCGCGATCAGGGCCTGATGGAGCAAGCCCACGATGAAGCACGCCTGGTGCTTTATGAGGATCCCGAGTTGCGCACGCCCCGCGGCGAGGCGGTGCGGCTCTTGCTCTACCTGATGGAGAGAGACACCTCGGTGCGCCTGATGCAGAGCGGCTAGGGCAACCCTACCGCCAATCGCGTGGGAAACCGCGCCAAAACAACGCCCTACAGTGTTTGTCGTGCGCACCAATGTTCGCGAAAGTCTCGCTGGGTGCAACCTTGGGGCGCAATCGTTCTCTGAAGTCCACATTAGTTCTTGCTAAATCCGAAAAGTTAATAGAACATTAACAGTATAAAGACTCATGGATGAGAACAAGATATGGTCGCTCAAGCCTACCGCTATGCCCTGGCCCACCCACGCCAAGCCGCCGCCGACGCTGCTGCCTGCGTCGCGGTTTGCGCTGTGATTTTTGCGCTGCTTTGGTTGCCGGGGGCGTTTTGAGACGCGCCCCGGCCAGCCCTCAACGGGTGAATTTCTTGTACTTGATCCGCTTGGGCTCGACAGCGTCCGGCCCCAGACGGCGGATCTTGTCTTCTTCGTACTCGGCGAAGTTGCCCTCGAACCACTCCACATGGCCCTCGCCCTCGAAGGCTAGGATGTGGGTGCAGATGCGATCGAGGAAGAAGCGGTCGTGCGAGATCACCACCGCACAGCCGGCAAAATCGACCAGCGCGTCTTCGAGGGCGCGCAGCGTCTCGACGTCGAGATCGTTGGTCGGCTCGTCGAGGAGGAGCACATTGCCGCCCGATTTCAAGAGCTTGGCCATGTGGAC
>JBCDHK010000034.1:0-17165 GCA_038750185.1 Pseudomonadota bacterium | reverse complement strand
GCGGCATCGAGCGTCGCGCCAAAGCCGGAGAACCCACCAAGACGCAGATCGTAGCGCGCCTCACCAGCACCGAGAAGATCGGCGCCCGCAACCTTTCCGGACAGACTGGCCAGACGCACGCCGGCAGCTCGGGCGCCTGCCGCATCCAGCGACAGATCGAGCGAAGGGGCGCCGAGTGCGTCCTCGACCGTGCCCTCCACATCAAGGCGCGCGAGCGTCACATCGAGCACGCCAACGTCTTCAGCACGCAGATCGAGGCCGACGTCCTGCTGGCCTGCCACGGGCGTCAGATCGAGCCGACCGGAGAGCGACCCGCGCGCCTCGGTGCCGCCAAAGGCCGATAGTGGGGCAAGATCGGGTGCCTCTACCGTGACCGCGCCGTTGGCCAGGGCATTGCGCAGATCGTAATCGAGAGCGCCTTCGATGGTGACGCCGAGCGCCAAAGCGCGCAGCGAGGAGAGGGCGGCGGTCTCGTCATCGACGGTAAAAGATGCATCCGCATCGAGAGGCCCAAAGCGCGAGCCGCTGGCATCGAGCGTCGCGCTGCCTTCGATGCGCTCGCCCAAGCGCACGTCGTGGCCAAGGGCAACCTCGCCGTAGTCCTCGCGCTCAAACCGCAGGTCGGAGAGCCGCGCCTCGCCGGTCAGCCGTGGGCTTGAGAGCGCCCCGGTGATTGCCCCGGTTACACGCAGAGCGCCGCTGGCGTCGGTGTCGTAGGCGCGTGCGATGGGGGAGAGATCGGCGGCTGAGAGCGAATAATCGAGTGCCGCCGTGTCGGCCTCAAGGCCAATCTCGCCCCCCGCAGAGGCTGTCAGCAGCCCAGAGGCAAAGCTGAAGCCCGCCAAGTCGAGCGTGCTGCCGTCAAAGACACCGCGCACGCGCAGGTCGGCGGGGCCAAGGGTCTCGGGTTGGAGGCGGTCGATGCGGACGTCTGTGGCGGTGCCGCCAAGGGTGAAAGCGATGCGCTCGCCTGAGATGTTCACTTGGGTGTTGAGGCGGGCTTGGCCCACATCGGCAGGCGCTGTGGTCAGGCCATCGAGGCGCGCGGCGCCGTTGGCGGTGAGCTGTTCGGGCGTGCCCGCAACCCGGCCCTCAAAACCAAAACCGGCAAAGTCCACCCCCTCGGCCAGGGCGGACAGCCCTCTGCCGCCTTCTAACACGACCGAAAGATCGGCCGCGCCGCTCCGGCGCGCATAGGTGCCGCGGGCCTGGGCGGTGAGCGAAGGGCTTTGCAGACGGCCCTGGCGGATGCGCACCACGCCGTCGGCTTCCTCGGCAATGTCGATGTCGAGGCGTGCTTCCTGGCCGATCAGAGTGGCGGCGGTTGCATCGATCTCGGGGCCTGGAACCAGCGTGAACACCGCACGCGCCTCGATGGCGCCTTCGAGATCGATGCGCGCTTGGCCTTGGGCGGTGAACACACGTTCGGTCTCGGCGCTGAAGTCCAGGCTCCAATCGGTCAAGGGCCCTTGCGCATCGACGCGCACGCGGCTTGCGCTGGCCTCGGGCAGACCAGCCAGTGCCGCGACCAGACCGCCCGCATCCTCGCGCGCGTCAAGATCGAGCAGCAGCGTGTTGGCGGCAAAGTCGCGTAGATAATCCAGAGCGATGCGGCCCTCGACGGCGTCGGTACGGCTTACACGCAATTGCAACGACTGCTCATCCCCCTCATCGACCAGATTGCCCGTGGCATCGAACGCGATGGAGGGCGCCGCAATCACGCCAGGTGCGATGAACACCCGATCCAGGCGCAACTCCTCGATGCGCGTGGCGATGGGCGAGCGTGGCCAATCGAAGGGCTCGCCATCCTCGGCAGCGATCTCGGCGCCTTCTTCGACCACCACCTCGACCGGCGCAGGTTGGCGCAGCACGCGCACGCCCGAGGCGGACAACTCGTTGATCTCCAACTCGGCCACGAGGATGCGCCGCGCATTCCAAGCCAGCGTCAGCCGGTCGATCTCAAGCCACACACCCTCGCCATCGGCCACCTTGACACCCACAAGCTGCGTGCCGCCCTCCTCTGGGTCGATCACGTCCTCGGCGGTGATGGTCAGACCGGGGGTGGAGATCTGTTCGAGCGCAAATTGCACCAGCGAGTTGCGCAGATTGAAGATCGAGATCTGTGCCGCCGCCGGGGCGCCCACCAATCCGACAATGGCTACGGTGATTAGCGTGCGTCGCATCAAAAAGCCTGTCCGATGGAGAAGTAGAATTGGAATGGGTCGTCCACGTCGCGCCCGTTCAGGGGAAAGGCGATGTCGAGGCGGATCGGCCCGATCGGCGAATAATAGCGCACGCCCGTGCCGGCTGCGACCAGTAGATCGTCGTTAAAGACAAAGCCGCTTTCTTGCGAGACGGTGCCAGCATCGAAAAAGGCCACCCCCCCGATATCACCGAAGATGGGGAAGCGGATCTCAAGCGCAGCTTCGGCGACCGAGAGGCCGCCGATGGGATCGTTGTCGCTTTGCAGTGCGCCGATCAGATAGCGCTCGAACCCGCGCACCGAGCCGCCGCCGCCTGAGTAAAACCGCCGGGTCTGGGGCACGTCTTCGACGTTCTCGCCCACGGTGGTGCCGAGAAAGAGCCGCTCGGCCAACACAAAGCGCCCGCTGCCGGTGAGATCCTGATAGGCGCTGGCCAGGCCCTCCAGCGTGAGAAAGGCCGTGGTCTCGTCGTCGAAGGTGCCGGCGAAGGGCGTGGCGCCCAGACGCACGCGTTGGCCTTGGGTGGCGTTTAGGAGATCGTCGGTGCTGTCGTACTGGGCGAAGACGGGCACGCCCGCGATCAGCGCCGTGGGCTCGTCGGGGGGCTCGTCGATGACGGCGAACTCGCCGAGAAGCCCAGCACCCACGGTCCAGTTCTCTCCCAGGCGGCGGCGGATGCCGAGGGCCGCCGTCACGCCGATGGCATCGAAGGGGCTGTCCTCGGCGCGAAAGCTGCGGATCTCGGCGTCGAGGGTTTGGCCATCACGCAAAAGAAACTGCGGCTTGGAGAAGGCGAGGGCAAACTCCTGCTCCTCCAGTTCGGTATCGAGGGTGGCCGAAAACCGCTCGCCCGCGCCGAATAGATTGCGGTGCTCGAAGCTCAGGCGCACGCCCGGGCCTGCATCGGTCGAAAAGCGTGCTCCGGCACTGATGGTGCGAAACTTGGCCTGTTCGAGGCGCACGGCGATGGGGGCTGCCTCGCCCTCGGGCGGGGTCGCGGGGGGCGAGACGTTGGCGGCGGCGAAAAGGCCGGTATCGATCAGACGGTTTTGGTAGGCGCTCAGGCGCGAGATATCGAAGACCGCGCCTTCCTCCCAAGTGAGGTAAGTGCGCAAGAACGCTTCATCGACGTCCGGGTTGCCCGTGAAACTCAGCGGACCGAACACATAGCGCGCGCCGGTATCGAGCGCGGTGTCGACCTCGATCTCAGCGGCGTCGAGATCGGCGACGGCGTCGCGCCCGGCTTGCTCGGCATACGGGTAGCCGCTGCGGCGCAAGGCGGTGACGGCGGCGGTCTCGGCCTCAGTAATCGGGGCGGCTTCTGCCGGGCCGCCAACGGGCGAGCCTAGCGCCGCTGCATCGGGAGGCGTGGCGGTGCTCTCGCCGAGGCGAAACGCATGGCGGGCGAGGGTGAACTGGCGCCCAGGCTCGATTACTAGGCGGGCGAGCGCAGTGGCGTCCTCTGGTGGTGGTTCGCCATCGAGGCCGCGCGGATCGATCTCGACTTCGACCTCGCCTTCGTAGTAGCCGCGCGAGCGCAGGATCTTTTGCACCGTTTGCACGTCATCGCGCGCACGTCGGCGCAGGAAGGCCAGCGATTGCGCGCCGCGCTCTTGACGGCGGGTGAGGGCGAGGGAGGCTTGGATCAGCGCGGCGATGTCCTCCGAGGGCGCGCCCTCGATTTCGACCTCGTAGGCGACGGCGGTCTCGGGCTCGGAAAACGGTAGGGTAAAGATCTCATCGGCGTCCTCGCCGGCGCAGGCCGAGAGCATCAGCGCCAAGGCAAGCAGGGCACCATACTGTGAGGACTTCACGATAGCGGTATGATAATTTGGCATAAAGCCTTTCTATCTCACGCCTGAAGTATGTACGGTGAGCCCACCCAACCCGTCAAGACCCGAGCATGGTTTGCGCCAGGGCACGCCCGCTCAGCCAAGCTGCCTCGACACCCGGGCCTTGGCACCAATCGCCGGCAAGGCCGATGCCGAGGGCCGGATCATAGGCATGGGTTTGGCCCAGCGGACGGGCGACACGGGCATAGAGCCAGCGATGCATCATCACCGGCTCCGGGGCGGGCAGGGGCTGTCCAAGCGCGTTGGAGAGCGCCTGCCAGAGCACTTGCGAGACGGCATCGGGCGCCTCCTCAAGATGGGCGCGGGTCCAATCGGCCCCGGCGTGGAGCACCCAAGTCTCGGGGCTGGCAGCGCGCCCTGGCTTGGCACTGTCGCGGATGGCGAGCTTGAGCGGTGCGCCGTCACCCTCGATCAGCACACGGTCCGGGGCAGGGGCGGTGGCGCTGGCGATCATGGTCCAGCAGGGCTCCATCTCGACCTGCTCCAGCCCTGGAAAGGCGCTGGCGTGCGTGCCGAGCAGTGCGTGGGCCTGGGCGGCTGGAATGGCCAAGGCCAGCGTCTCGGCCTCAATGTCGGCGCTCTCGCCCGCGATGGTGAGCCGCCATCCGCCCTTTGCCCCGTCAAGCGCTTCGACACGCTCGCCAAGGCGCACATCAAGGCCCACCGCCATCGGCTTGGCCAACGCGCTCATGCCGGGCTGGCCGGTATGGTGATCGGTACCGGCTTGGGGCCAGGCTGCCGCCGCTCCAGCTTGAGACCACGCCGCCACTGCCGCGCTGAACTGGGCATCCCGGGCCACCGCGTAAGGGCTGCCATGGTCAGCAGTGAGCCCAAGGCGGCGCCGCGTGGCACAGCGTCCACCAAGCCCGCGGCTCTTCTCCAGCACCACGACCCTGCGCCCCGCCCGGTGGAGCGCTTCAGCACAGGCCAGCCCCGCCATGCCCGCTCCGATCACCACAACCTCCGCCCGTTCCGCCATCGCGCTCTCCCTACAACGCCGCCAAAGTGGGTATCCGTCCCCGCGCGGGGCAGACGCAAGGGGCTTGCGCTGAGGTGCCGCACTCGGCCAATTGGGAGGCCCAAGCCCGAACCCAAGCCCCGAGGAAGTGCCATGTCGGAGCCCCGCGCACCGTTCGATCTTGGCGTGGTTGCACCTGAGACCGCGGCTTTCAACGCCCGTCTCGAAGCCATGCTGGCCCCGCTGCCGCGCCCCCATGAGATCCAAATCGAACTCACGCGGGCCGCGCGTGCCCGCGGTGAGGGACTGTTTCCGCTGGCCGGCCCGCTTGAGAGTGCGGTTTGGCAGCCGATTGATACAGGGGTTGGAGGCCGCACAGCACGTGTGCGCCTTAGCCAGCCCCAAGGCGCAGTGCGGGGGACGTATCTGCATTTTCACGGCGGCGGTTGGACCTTTAACGCGCCCGATTACTACGATGTCCACAACGCCCGCATCGCTGAGGCGACGGGCGCGCGCGTGGTCTCTGCCGAATACCGCCTGGCGCCCGAAAACCGCTGGCCAGCGCAAGCCGAGGACGCCATGGCGGCAGCGCTTTGGGCGTTGGAGAGCGCGCCGGGTCCGCTGGTGATCGGGGGCGAGAGCGCGGGAGCGCATCTGGCGCTGCTCACGGCGCTTGGCTTGCGCGAGCGTGATCTTGGCGGGCGTGTGGCGGGGCTCAGCTTGTTCTATGGCATGTACGATCTCGGTATGACGCCCTCCATGCGCGCCTGGGGAGCGCGTTGGCTGGTGCTGAGCACGCCCATCGTTGCGTGGTTTACCGCCAATCTGCTGGGCACCGCGCCGCCAGAGACTCCGACAGTCTCGCCGCTCTATGCCGATCTGGCCGGACTGGCGCCGGTCTTGCTGGTGTGTGGCACCGAGGATCCGCTGATCGACGACACCCTGTTTCTAGCCGCACGCCTTGAGGCGGCAAGGGTGGCGTGCGAGCGCCTGATCGTGCCAGGGGGCGTGCATGCGTTCGACCAGTTCGATCTGGCCATCGCGCGCGCGGCCTTTGCTACGCAGGACGCCTTTATTGCCCGCTGTCTCGGGTGAGGCTCAGTCGCCGAGCGCAATACCCTCACGGCGCGGATCGGCGCCGCCCACCAAAGCGTCTCCGATCTGGATCAGATGCAGCCCTGAGGTCATCTCGGCACGCTCGATGGTATGACCAAGCGCTAGTAAGGCCTCGGCCAGCGCATCGGGGGCCTGGGGTTCCAACACGGTCGCGGCGCGATTGCGCTGCGAGAGATGGAAGAGGGCTGCGGCTTCTGCCGGATCCAGGCCGTGATCGAGCATGCCCAGGAGCGCCGCTGCCACGTACTCTGGAATGCGGCTGCCCCCTGGCGATCCCGCCAATGCAACCAAACGCGCGCCCTCATAGACCAGCGTCGGCGCCATCGAGGAGCGTGGACGCTTGCCCGCATCAGGCGCATTGGCCCGAGCGCGCCCTGCCGCATCGGTGGGCGCAAAGGCGAAATCGGTCAGCTGGTTGTTGAGTAGAAAGCCCGCAGCCATCCGCCCCGAACCAAAAGCGCTCTCGATGGACGCCGTCAGGCTGATTGCCAGTCCCTCACCGTCGATTACCGAGAGATGGGTGGTGCCGGGACTATCGCTGGCCGGTGCAGGGGCCAGTTAGGCTGGCGCTCCGGGAGGGGTGCCGGGCTTGGCTGGACTAGCCATGGCCACCTCAGGATCGATCAACGCGGCCCGAGTATCGAGATACCCGGCATCAAGCAGCCCCGCCACCGGTACCGCAACCTGGTCGGGATCGCCGAGATACTGGGCGCGGTCGGCATAGGCGAGGCGCGAGGCCTCGGCAAAGCGATGCCAGAGCGCCGCCTCCTCGACTGCCGCCGCCACCGGCACCCGCGCCATCAGTGCCAAGATCTGGCCAACGGTCGTGGCCCCGGAGGAGGGCGGCCCCATCCCACAGACACGGTAGGCGCGAAAGGGCACGCAGACCGCCGGGCGCTCGATGACGCGGTAGGCGGCAATGTCGTCGACGCTGAGGCGCCCTGGCATGGGCTCGGCGGCTGTGGCGGCCACGATCGCCTCTGGGATGGCGCCTTGGTAGAAAGCGTCCGGCCCCTCGCTGGCAATCCGCGCGAAGGTCTCGCCAAGGCGTGGCATGGTGAGGCGCGCGCCCGCGGCGATGGGCTGGCCCTCGGGTATCAGCAAAGCGGCTACCGGTTTGTCGGCCAGCCAATCGGCATAGGTTGCCGCCAGCCCAGCCAAGCGCGGGCTGACCTCAAAGCCGTCGCGAGCCAGCGCGATGGCAGGCTCGAACAGAACGGCCCAGGGCAGACGCCCATGCTCAGCGTGAAGGCGCGCCATCAAGGCCACTAGACCGGGCACGCCGGTCGAGCGCCCGGAGATCCGGGCCACGGGCCAAGGCAGGGGAGCCGCGTCGGCATCGAGAAACAGCGCCGGCCCCGCGGCGCCAGGGGCCGTCTCGCGCGCGTCATAGCTGATGGGCCCCGCGCCCGCCTCGACCAGAGCAAACGCGCCGCCACCGATCCCAGAAGACTGCGGCTCGACCACATTGAGCACCGCCATCGCTGCCACCGCCGCATCGGCTGCCGAGCCACCCTTGCGCAGCATGGCCAGTCCAGCACGCGCAGCGTGGGGGTTGGCGGCGACGATCATATGGGTCTCGGCCCGCACCGCCGGTTTGGCGGCCAGACCGGTCGCGGCCTCGGGATCGGCGCGGGTTTGGGCGAGGGCCGATACGCTAGCCAAAAGCGCAAGCGCGCTGAGAGCCACCGTCATGGTGCGAACAAGGGCGCGGCGCGGGGAGCGTTGGGGCATGGTCGGCCTCTCTGATTTTGGCTGGCTGGTGCAGCATGGCCCAGCCGGATGGCGGCGTCCATCGGCTTGCGGACTACGTGGCGCCGTGCAATCGTCAAACTACTGCCAGGGTGTTGCCACAAACCGTACCTAGGCGTCGTTCGACTTAAGAGATTGAGGATGAATCCAATGCAGCGTCTCCTTTCCATGGCATGCGTGGCGGCCCTGCTCGCCGGATGTGCCGGGCGCGAAGGGCGCCCTGTCGATGTGGTGCGCGTGTCCGACAACCGCTTGACGTGCAATCAGCTCCAGGCCGAAATCCGTGCCAATACCAACGAGATCCTCGCGCTTGAGACCGAACAATCAGATACCGCTGCGCGCAATGCTGGGATGGTGGTAGCAACGATCATCGCTGGTTGGCCGGCCCTATTCGCTATGGATTTCAACGATGCAGCCGGACGCGAAGGGCGCGCGCTGGTCGAGCGCAATCGCTACCTCAAGGAAACCTATTCGATCCGCTGCGATACCACCGAGCTTCGCGCAGCCGGTGTACCGCTGCTGGGCGCGCCTACTTCAACGGCTGCCGCATCAACATCTCCCTCGACAGCCATACCCGTGCGTCAGCGCGTTGCAACAGGGCCGGTGGTCGAACAGGATGGCGAGGTGCTGGGCATTACCGGGCCGACGCCCTACGAGGGTATTCCGATTACCGCCTTCAACGGCGTACAGATGCGCGCCTACTGTGCCGAAACCTGGGAGACGCGCGCCGCGCCGGATGGGCGCACACTCTATAATCCCTGCCGGCGCCCGGATGCTTTCAGCAAGTAACCACGCGCTCTCAGAAGGGGTTGAGCCAGCCTAGACCGAGATCGGGCAACACGGCTTGCATCTCGGACCAAACCACGCCTGGGCTGGCCAGCACCCTTGCCTGAAGGTCTTCCAACGTGGGCGCTTCCATGCCGCACACCATCTGCGCTTCGTCCGCCGTGGCGCGTTCCAAGGCGAAGGCGTCATCGATCTCGGAGAGATCGCGCATGGTGTCGCAAAGCGATTTCAACTCGTAGGCCGTCATCCCCGCCACCACCGCAATCCCCGCGATCGGGATCGCCTGACCAAAGGCCGCGAGCACCTTTTTCTCGGCGCGCCCTGAGAGGCGGGTCTGGATGCGGGCAACAGAGCGCCCGGTTACCTCACGGGCATGGGCGGTGGTACGGCGCTGATTTTCCAATGCGCTGGAGAGCCCTGCGGCGCGCTCGCGCTCACTGTTGAGATCGTTGGCCAGGGCGCCCGCACGCCGGCGCTCCTCGGCTAGACTGGCGGACTGGCGCGAGAGGGTGCTGCGTTGGCGCTCGAACGCGGTGCGCTGGCGTTGCAATTCGCGCTCGCGCGTAGCCAGGGCATCGCTTTGGCGCTTGTAGTCGGCATTGAGGCGGGAGATCCGTTCGGCCTGGGCGCGGTTCTCGGTGCCGAGGCGGTCGATCTCGGCGCGCTGGCGCACGTGCAGCGGCTTGGTGCCCGTGGCCGCTTCGACCAGCGAACCCAGCACTTCGGCCACGGCGCCGACGGTGAGCGTGGCGACATTGAGCGCGACCAGGGCAAGGACGACGCTGACGTGGAGAAAGCGGCGCAGAAGACGCAGTAAACGCATGGCTCGGGCTCCGTCCGGGACTAATCGGTCTGCTCAGGGTGGGCGACCATAACCGGGCAAGGCGCGCTGGAAAAGAGGCATCACACAACGCAGGGTTGCGTTATGTTGATTGCACACGCCTTGAGCAGTTTTGCGCGGCCAATGCCGCAATCCCCGGCAGTATACCCGTTTACTCCAGGCGCTCAGCCGCCGGTCAGGCTCATGTGGCGCGCCACCTGTCCATCGACGCGTTGGCGCGAGTAATCAAAGTCGTGGCCCTTGGGCTTGCGGGCAATCGCCTCGCGGATCGCGTCCTTAAGCGCCCCATCGGTGACGCCGCGGCGCAGGATCGAGCGCAGATCGGCGTCGTCGTCTTGGCCGAGGCACATGTAAAGCTGGCCGGTGCAGGTGAGGCGCACGCGGTTGCAGCTTTCGCAAAAGTTATGGGTGAGCGGCGTGATAAAGCCGATGCGCTGGCCGGTCTCGCCCACGCGAAAATACCGCGCTGGGCCGCCGGTCTTCTCGTCGGTCTCGGTGAGTGTCCAGCGCGTGGCCAGGTCGCGGCGCAGTTCGGTGAGCGGGTAGTATTGGTCGAGCCGATCCTCGCCGCCCAGATCGCCCATGGGCATGACCTCGATGAAGGTGATGTCCATGTCGTCCGCATGGCACCACTCGATGAGGCGGTGGACCTCGTCGTCGTTGGTGCCCTTGAGTGCCACCACATTGAGCTTGACGCGCAGCCCCGCGGCCTGGGCGGCTTTGATGCCGTCGAGCACTTTCTCCAGGCGCCCCCAGCGGGTGATCGCCTGGAATTTGGCTGGATCGAGGGTGTCGAGCGAGACATTGAGGCGCTTGACCCCGACACGCGCCAGATCGTCGGCAAAGCGCACCAGTTGCGAGCCGTTGGTGGTGACGGTCAGCTCGTCGAGCGCGCCCGAGCGCAGATGCCGTCCCATGGCCTCAAAGAACGTAAAGATGTTCTTGCGCACCAAAGGCTCGCCCCCGGTGATGCGCAGCTTGCGCACGCCAAGCTCGATGAACTGGGTGCAGAGCCGATCGAGTTCTTCGAGAGAGAGCAGATCGCGCTTGGGCAGAAACGTCATCTGCTCGGCCATGCAGTA
The DNA here is from genome assembly GCA_038750185.1 of Pseudomonadota bacterium. GTDB lineage: Bacteria > Pseudomonadota > Alphaproteobacteria > Rhodobacterales > Rhodobacteraceae > Thermohalobaculum. Next base: position 6,573 of record JBCDHK010000034.1, on the reverse strand, counting down.
GACGCAGCGGAAATCGCAGCGGTCGGTGACGCTGACGCGCAGATAAGTAATGGCGCGCGCAAAGGGATCGATCAGAGGTGCGGGGCGCAATGACGGTGCAGCCTCGGCAATGGGCGCCGACGCGCGGGTGGTGGCGTCCATGGTTTTCCTCCCGTTTTACGTAAAGGTAGGAGAGGGCCACAGCGCAGCAAGCGTGCCGTGCCCGATCGCGCGCCCCTCAGCCGCTCAGCGCGGAAAGTTGGGCCGGTCCTCGTTATAGTGTTCGGCCAGATAATCGAGGATCTCGGTGCGATCGCGCGGGTCAAGCTCGCCCATGCCCTGCTCCTCGATCATCCAATCGAGCAACTCATCCCAACCGTCCCAAGTCAGGCCCTGCTGAGCGACGATGCGCTCAGAATGGCAGCCAGCGCAGGTGTAGTAGGTGGTCTCGACACCAGCGGCGATCTTGAGCACGCCAAACTCGTCCGCCTCGTAGATACTCGGATCGAACTCGGCATCTTCGGTGGCGGTCGAGGGCAATGCCGTCGCCAGACCGGTCAGAACAAGGAGTGCCGCTGCCAGAGGGGTTGCGTAGGTCATTGTCTTGTCGGTGTCCGTTGCAGATCGGAAGACGGGACGGCGCTGGCCGCCGCCCCGCAGAGTAGCCGGCGCTCAGCTCACCCGGAGCGCGACGCGGTGCATGGTGTTGTTGAGATAACCTTTGGGGTTCCAGGCAATCGCAAAGGGCTGTTGCTCGCCAGCGCTATCGGTGGCGCGTGCCCAGACCTCATAATAGCCCGCCTCGGGGAAGGCGATCTCGGTGCGCCAATCCTGCCAGGCGCCGCTGTTGACTGGTGCATCCAGGGTGGCGCGCTGCCAGGTGACGCCGAAGTCGATGGACACATCGAGTGCCGCCACCGTGCGATCACCCGACCAAGCATGCCCGCGCACCTCGATGGTACGCCCGGCTTCGGTGCTGGTCTCGGGGCTGGTGATCAGCGATTTGACCGGCATGCGCTCGATGATCTCGAAGTCCTTCTTGTCGACCTTCTCGCCCGGCGAGACCGGATAGCTCGGCACGCGGTAGGCGGTGCCGGTCATCTTGGGGCCGTCGTGGACGATGTCGCGCAGCGTGATCCGCGTCAGCCACTTGTGCGAGCACGAGCCCGGCCAGCCCGGCACCGCCAGACGCAGCGGCGCGCCGTTTTGCGGGTGGATCGGGCCGCCGTTCATCTCAAAGGCGATCAGCACGTTGTCGGTCATCGCCTTGGCGATGGGCAGGCCGCGCGAGATCGGCAGCTTGTCGGGATCGCCCGAGAGGTGCTCGTCGGCGCCGACATGGGCGGTGTAGACCACGCCGTCCTTGACGCCGGCCTTGTTGAGCACGTCCTTGAGGCGCACGCCCGTCCAATTGGAGCAGGCCACCGCGCCCAGCGTCCACTGGTTGCCACGCGCTGGGGGGTCGAAGGCCGCGCGCCCGTTGCCGCCACACTCGATGGTCAGCGCCATGGTGACGACTTCGAACTGGCTCTTCAGATCGGCGATGGTGAGTTCGAGTGGGGTGTCGACCAGACCGTCGATGGTCAGTGTCCAGGTGTCGGGATCGACATCCAGCGGCTCCAGGCCGTTATTGCGGATAAAGTGGCGATTGGTCGGCGTGATCGGATCATCGAGCAGATGGGCCGGGGTCTCGGCATTGACCGGGCGGTCGTTGAGCAGGGTCAACCCGTCCTTGCCAAACAGCACGTCGTCCTGGGCAAAGGCCGCAGGCACCAGCCCTTGGGGCATGTTGGCGCTGAAGGGAATGTTGGCGCCGACCATGGCCGTCATCGTCGCAAGCCCGGCGCCGCGCAGAAAGCCGCGGCGGTCGGGATTGGCGACACGGCCGAAGAAGGCTTTGTCCGCTGCCGCGGGGTCGTCGGCGAAAAAAGCACTGACTGTGCGCGGTGGCTTATTGTCCAATGCCATCGGTGTCTCCTCCTGACATTTTTTTGATCTTATCTTGCGCAGGCATTGAGACAGAGGTAGCGGGCTGCGTCAAACCATTCCTGCACGCGCCACGCGCGCTGGAATGCTCAAGCGGATGCGTTCGATTGTGATCCGTTGCGGCTGGCTTTGGGTTAGCGGCTTTGCTATCGCTGGGTGCGGCGGTCTGGCGCAGTGGCGTTTGGGCCGCCCCGTAATGCAACTCAGGCGTCCCGCGCGCAGCCGAGGGCGCAACGCTCCAAGCCTTGCCCCGTCTTCGGTCGCGGCGCATATGCCAAGCAAAAATCGACTAGGGAGACACTCATGGCACTTCGACCCGCACTGCACGCCCTCGCAACCGGCGCCCTGGCGGCGGTCTTGCTGGCGGGCGCCCCCGTTGTGGCCCCCGTTGTGGCACAAGACCGCAGCGACTGGCCGGACAGCTTCTCCGTCGGCACCGCAAGCCAGGGTGGCACCTATTTCGTCTATGGCTCGGGCTGGACCAATCTGGTCTCCGAGGCGCTCGGCATCCCGGGCGGGGCCGAAGTCACCGGCGGTCCGGTGCAAAATGCCGCACTGGTTCAGGCAGGCGATCTCGACATGGCCATGGTTACCATGGGCCCGGCAGCCGACGCCATCCAAGGCAAGAGCGCCCTCGCCCCGGGCCTCAAGCACGACCAGCTCCGCGCGCTGTTTCCGATGTACAAAACCGCCTTCCACGTGATGACGCTGTCCAGCTCGGGCATCGACAGCATCGAGGACATCCCCGACGGCGCCACCGTGGGCGTGGGCCCCGCCGGTGGCACCCCCGGCACCTATTGGCCGCGCATCTTCCAAGCGCTCGGCAAGAACGTCGAGATCCGCCACGCCGGCGCCGCCGATCTGGCCAGCCAACTCCAGGATGGGCTGATCGACGTCTACACCTGGGCCGCGGGCATCCCCTTTCCTGCCTTCAGCCAGGTCGAGGCCCAGGCCGACGTCAACTTCTTCGGCATGACCGAGGCCCAGGTCGCCACCATCCTGGAGACCCAGCCGGTCTCGGCCTTCACCATTCCCGCCAGCACCTACCCGGGCATGACCGAGGACCACTTGAGTGTCTCGATGTGGAACTTCGCCGTGGGCCACGCCGATCTGCCTGAGAGCTTCGTCTATGCCGTGGTCGATGCGGTGATGAGCCAGCACGACAAGATGCTCGAAATCCATAAGGCGGCCGCAGAGACCCTGCCCGAGAACGCCGACAAGAACCCGATCATCCCCTGGCACCCCGGGGCGGTGCGCTGGTTCGAGGAAAACGGCATCTCGATCCCCGAAGACCTGCGCGGCTAAGACCGGCGGGCGGGGTTGCCTTCGCCCGCACCACGCTCTGGGGGTAGGTGATGGCCGAGGTGTCTTCCAAGACGACTGTCGTGAGCACCACTAAGCGTGCCGAGCTGTGGCGGCTTGTGCTCGGTGGGCTCTGTGCGGCCTTTGCGGCTTGGCATCTCTACACCCTCAACATCGCGCCGCTGGAGACGTGGACCTACCGCATCCTGCACATCGCGGGGTTTTTGATCTTGGGGCTGCTCGGCGTCGGGCTGCTCGAAGCAACGGCGGGCGTGCCCGAACGCGCCCAGGGTGTGCTGCGCCAGCGTGGCGTTCTGGCTTTGGCGCTCCTGGCGAGTGGGGCCGTGGTGGTCTCTGGCGCGGCGCTGGCAGCCCTTGCCGCTGGCGATCCCCTGGCGCCGCCTGCCTGGGCGGCGCAGAGCTTTGGGCGCGCCTTGCTTGTGGGGACTGCGCTGGCCATCCTCGCAGGCTGGCTCGCCCCCGCGCTGCCAGGGAGGGCTGGCCCGGGCGACTGGGCGCTGATCGGGGCCACGGCCATCGCCAGCGCTTTTATCCTGCTCAGCCTCGATACCCTCAACCTGCGCCTGCGCGCGGGCACGCCGTTTGCCGATCCCAACAATGCCTATGCCGCCATCACCCTGATCGCGCTGATCCTCGAACTCACGCGGCGCGTAGCGGGGCTGGCGCTGGTGGTCATCGCCTCGATCTTCATCGGTTATGCGTTTTTGGGGCCGTGGCTGCCCGGTTTTCTCGAACACCGCGGCTACGGCGTGAATCGCTTTTTTACCTACCTCTACACCGATAACGGCGTGCTCGGCCCGACCACCGCCGTATCCTCAACCTACATCGTGTTGTTCATTGTCTTCGCTGCGTTTTTGCAGGTCTCCAAGGTAGGCGACTACTTCGTCGATTGTGCCTTTGCCGTTGCCGGGCGCGCCCGCGGTGGCCCGGCCAAGGTCTCGGTGTTCGCCTCGGGGCTGATGGGCATGCTAAACGGCACCTCGGCAGGCAATGTGGTCTCCACCGGCTCGCTCACCATCCCGCTGATGAAGCGCGTCGGCTACACCCCCCAGTCCGCCGGGGCCATCGAAGCCGCCGCGTCTACGGGTGGCCAGATCATGCCGCCAATCATGGGGGCAGGGGCCTTCATCATGGCCGAGATCACCGGCATTCCCTACACCGACTTGGTGCTGGCCGCCCTGATCCCGGCGCTGCTCTATTTCGCCTCAGTCTACTTCATGGTCGATGGCGAAGCCTGCCGGCTCGGCCTCTCGGGGGTGCCCAAGAGCGAGTTGCCGGAAGCGGCGGCACTGCTGCGCCGGCTCTATCTGTTCGTGCCGGTCCTGATCCTGATCGGGGCGCTGTTTATCGGCTACTCGGTGATCCGGGCGGGCACGCTCTCGATTGCCGCGGCGGTGGTGGTCAGTTGGCTCACGCCCCAGGCCATGGGGCCGCGCGCGATCCTGGCAGCGCTCACCGAAGGCACGCGGCTCTCGGTGCAGATCGTCACCGTCTGCGCTTGCGCTGGTATTATCGTCGGTGTGATCGCGATCACCGGAGTCGGTGCGCGGTTTTCGGCGCTGTTGTTCGATCTGGCCCAGTCGAGCACGCTGTTGGCGCTGATCTTTGCCATGCTGATCGCCATCGTGCTCGGCATGGGCATGCCAACGACCGCCGCCTATGCCGTGGCGGCCTCGGTGGTGGCGCCGGGGTTGATCGAGATCGGCGTGGCGCCGTTGGCAGCCCACTTCTTCGTCTTCTACTACGCCGTGGTCTCGGCAATCACACCGCCCGTGGCGCTCGCAGCCTACGCCGGAGCAGCCATCGCCGGGGCCGAGCCCATGCGCACCTCAATGGCGAGCTTTCGCGTTGGCCTCGCCGCCTTCATCGTGCCGTTCATGTTTTTCTACAGCCCGGGCCTGTTGCTAGAGGCGCCCTGGTACGAGATCGCGCGCAATCTCTGCACGGCGCTGATCGGGGTCTATGTGCTGGCCGCAGCCGTGCAGGGGTGGTTTGCCGGACCCGCAGCGCTGCCAATGCGCGCGGTGCTGCTGCTGGCGGCCTTGATGATGATCGCTGGCGACTGGCGCACTGACATCACGGGCGCGCTCTTGATCGGCGCGCTATTTCTCTGGCGCCGTCGTGTCGTGGCGCTCAGTTCCTGAACGCCCAGCCGAGCGGCACTTCAGGAATCGAGCAAGCGCGCCAAACGCAGCGACACTCCGCTACCCCAGATCAAAGCGTGCTAGCACCGGCACATGATCGGACGGCTTCTCACAGCCACGCCAGTCCTTCAAAACCTGCGAGGAGCCCGCCACCGGCACAGCCCAGCCACGCGCCCAGATGTGATCGAGCCGGCGGCCACGATTGCTCAGCGCCCAATCCTTGGCCCGGTATGACCACCACGAATAAAGCTTTTCGCTCGGCGCGATATCGGCGCGGGTGACATCGGTCCAGCCCCCTGCGGTTTGGGCCGCGGTGAGCGCTGCCACTTCCTCGGGCGTGTGGCTGACGACCTTGAGCATCTTGGCATGGTCCCAGACGTCGTGTTCGAGCGGGGCGACATTGAGATCGCCGACGGCGATCTGCGGGCCATCGAGGCTCGCGCCCCAGTCGGCCATTTCAGCCAGGAACGCCATCTTATGGGCGAATTTGGCGTTGCCTGGCTTGGGCTCGTCACCGCCTGCGGGCACGTAGAGACTGTGCACCACGACCCCCGAGGGCAACCGCGCCGCAACGTGTCGGGCATCGCCGCGCCCGCAAAAATCGCGATGGTCGATCGGCTCCAACGCCAAACGCGACACGATGGCAACGCCGTTGTAGCCCCGCTCGCCCCGTCCAGCGAAATGGACATAGCCAAGGGCGGCAAAGCGCTCATGGGGAAATTTCTCAACGGGGGTCTTGGTTTCTTGCAGGCACAGCACGTCGGGCGCTTCTTCGCTCAGAAAACGCGCGACCAACTCGGCACGCAAACGCACCGAATTGATATTCCAGGTAGCGATGACGGTCATGAATCCCCCAAAACCCAACAGGAGCCAGAGCAGACGGCAAAGCCGCACGCCGAACAAGAGCAAGGCCGCTCACGAGACGCGAAATTCCACACCAACACCCAAGATGGGCAACATGCCGCAGCCCAGAGGCTCGCTTTACGCGCGCTCGATCAAGGCCGGATCCTGCTGGGGCTGGAGTGTGCCGACGTTCGGTGGAGGGGGGCGCACCGAACGCCGGCGTTAGTAAGCGCGGACGGGGTGAGGGGGAACCCGTCCGCTAGGCACCGTCAAACGGGGGAGGAGTGACGCTGCCTCG
>JBCDHK010000033.1:0-17459 GCA_038750185.1 Pseudomonadota bacterium | reverse complement strand
GGCGAGATCGGGCGCGATGTTGATCGCGGCATCGGAGACCAGCAGCGGATGGCCCATGCCGGGCACGTCCATGACAAAGACGTGGGTCAGGCGCCGCCCCGTGCGCAGGCCCCGCTCGCGGCGCAGGCAGGCGCGCAGTAGCGCGTCGGTGTGCAGATGGCCCTTCATCAGCGCCTTGGCGCGGCCCTCGGCCACCAGATCGACGGCGATCTCGGCGGCTTTGGCGTGGGTCTCGGCCTCGACGATCTCGATGCCCTCCAGCGAGGCGTCGATCTCGGCGGCGGCGGCTTGGATGGCGCTTGTCCGGCCGATCAGGATCGGCGCGATCAGGGTGTGGCGGGCACCGAGCAAGGCACCGCCCAGCGCATTGGCCTCTTCGGGGGCGACCACAGCGGTCGGGATCGGGTCCAGCGCTTCGGCGCGGGCCAGCAGACGCTCGAAGTGGCGGTGGCGCTGGACGATCAGGCCGGGGATCTCCAGATCGTCGAAGATCATCTTGGATGCTGGTGCATCGACTACGGCTTGTCCGCTGAGGATCGTCGCCCCATCGCGCTGGCGCACCACGGTGGTCTCCAGGAGCGTCTCGCGCCCGCTGCGCTTTTCCAGTACCGTCACCCGCGCCAGCAACTCGTCACCGGCCTGGGCGCGGTCGTGAAACGCGAAGTGCTGCGAGCGATAGAGCGTGCCCGCTCCCGGCAGCAGATTGCCGATCACCGCCGAGATCAGCGAGCCGACCCAGAGCGCCGGTGCAATGGCTTCGGGGCTGCCATCGCCATCGCCGTCGATACCGGCGAGATGGAGCGGATTGTGGTTGCCCGAGACGTTTGCAAACGCATAGAGATCGTCTTCGGTGCAAAGCCGCGCGATCTCCGCGCTCTCGCCGACGCGCAAGGCATCGAAGGGCCTGTTCTCGGCGATCTTCATGGTGGTCAGCGCCCCCCGAACGGCAGTGTCCCAGCGCCTCCCTCTAGCACAAGGCAGGGGGCGGTGCCATTGCCTCAGAGGGTCTTCGTGGCGGCAAGCCCTAGCAACGCACGCGCCTCGGCGGGGCTGGCCACGGGGCGGCCATGGCGCTGGCAGATCTCCACCGTGCGCGCCACCAAGGCGGCGTTGGAGGGGGCCAGGGTCTCGCGGTCAAGGCGCAGATTGTCCTCCAGCCCGGTGCGCGCGTGCCCACCGGCAGCGATGCACCATTCGTTGAGCGTGCTCTGGTGGCGCGCGATGCCGGCCCCGCACCATTCGGCATCCGGGGCGAGGCGGGCAAGCGTCTCGACATAGAAGTCGAACACCGCGCGGTCGACCGGCATGGCGTTTTTCACCCCCATGACAAACTGCACATAGAGCGGCCCTTGCAGGCGCCCGTCGGCGGCCATGGCGGCGGCTTGGAACAGGTGGCTGAGGTCGAACACTTCGATCTCGGGTTTGATGGCATGGCGGCGCATTTCGGCTGCGAGCCAGTCGATCAGCTCCGGGCTGTTCTCGTAGACGCGGGTTGGGAAATTGTTCGAGCCCACCGTCAGCGAGGCCATATCGGGGGCGAGCGAGAGCATGGCGCCGCGCGCGCGCCCTGTGCCCGAGCGCCCACCGGTGGAGAACTGGACGATCATCCCAGGGCAATGGCGCTCCAGCCCTTCCTTGAGCCGGGCAAAGCGCTCGGGGTCCGAGGTCGGGCTCTCGTCGTCGTTGCGCACGTGGCAATGGGCAATCGCCGCACCCGCCTCAAAGGCCGCCTGGGTGCTCTCGATCTGCTCGGTGACTGTGATCGGCACCGCCGGGTTGTGCGCCTTGCGCGGCACCGAGCCGGTAATGGCCACGCAGATGATACAAGGTTTGCCGCTGGGTGGGGGCTTGGCGCTGAGTGGGGTGGGCTCTGGCACGGCGCTCTCTCTCGGCTGGGGGCGCATTTCGTGCAAGCCCTAGCAAGCCCCGGCCCCAGCGTCCAGTTGGCGCGCCCCCCACGGCGGGACTTCAATCCAGGGGCGCACCATGCAACTTTACCTCAAAACACCAATGAGAGGAAACGCCATGGTCTCGCCCGCACCGCTGGGGGATGCCAAGCCAGCCTCGGTGCCCTTTGCGCCGCGACTGGCGCAGGCTTCGGTGCTTGTCGTCGATGACGAGCCGGGAATGCGCCACTTCCTGACCAGGACGCTGGGCCCGCGCTGTCGCCGCGTTGCCACGGCTGCCGATACCGAAGAGGCCAGCGCGCTGCTGGACGACGAGCGCTTCGACGTGGTGATCCTGGACAATCTGATGCCCGGCGACACCGGCATCGAGTGGCTGGCAGAGCAGCGCCGGGCGGGGCTGTTCTCCGATGCCATTCTGATCACTGCCTACGCCGAGATGGAGACCGTGCTTGGCGCGCTGCGTGCCGGAGCGGATGACTTTCTGTTGAAACCATTTCGCTCCAACCAGATCCTCAACGCCGTCTCGCGCAGCCTCGACCGCGCCGCACTGCGCCACGAAAACGCGCTACTGCGCCACGAACTGGCCGGCGGGCGCGATCTGTTGCGCCACCGCGCGCGCCTGATCGGCTCCTCGCCCCAGATGCACGCGCTCAGCCGGACCATCGAGCGCTTTGCCGCGCTGCCCTCGCCCGTGATCGTCTCGGGCGCCTCGGGTACCGGCAAGGAGGTGGCAGCCCGGATGCTGCACGCGCGCTCGCCCCGCGCCGAGCGGCCCTTCGTGCCGATCTCCTGTACCGCGTTCTCCGCCGAAGCCTTCCAGGCCGCGCTCTTTGGCCAGACCGAACAGGCCGGCACCGCCCAAGAGGGCCTGTTGATCCCAGCCGACGGCGGCACGCTGTTCTTCGACAACGTGGCCGAGCTTGACCCCGCCGCCCAGACCCTGCTGCTGCGCCTCATGGAAGAGATGCGCTTTCGCCCCGTCGGTGCGCGCCGCGACACCAGCCTCGACGTGCGTTTCGTGTTTTCGACCCGCGCCCCGCTTGCCCCAAAGGTCGAGGCCGGGCTGTTCCGCGAGGACGTCTACTACCGCATCAACGTGCTCCAGGTGGACATTCCCCCCCTGCGCGAGCGCCCGCAGGACGTGCTCGATCTGACCGAGATGTTCCTCGACACCATGGCGCGCGAGTTTGACGTCGCGCCCCTGGAGATCACCCCCGCCGCGCGGGCCAAGCTGTTGCGCTATCCCTGGCCTGGCAACGTGCGCGAGTTGCGCAACCACCTGGAGCGCGCCCTGATCCACGGCGATCTGGAGTATGGGCTCGACCTCATCGCCGATGATGGCGCCACCGACAGCCTCTCCGCCGTCGAGCGCCGCCACATCCTGGAGACGCTGGAGAAAGTCGGCGGCAACCGCGCCGAGGCCGCGCGCCGTCTCGGTGTCTCGCGCAAGACCATCGACCGCAAATGCCAGACCTGGGGCATCTGAGCCATGCCGCGGGTGCGCCTTCGGCTGCTGCTCCTGGCGCTGTTGCCGCTGGTCGTGGTGTTGCCGCTTTTGCTCGGCGGGGCGGTGGCACGCTGGTCGGGCAAATACGATGAACTGCTCATCGCCAAGGTGGCGAGCGATCTGCGCGTTGCTGAGCAGTATCTCCAGCGCATCATGGCGCGTGCCAGCGACGAGGTGCGCGCCTTAGCGGGCTCTGCGGCTTTGGCCCGGGCTGGCGGCGAGGGCCAAGCGCTCACGCAACTCCTGGAGGCACGCCGCCGCGCCATGGGGTTGGACTTTCTCGTGTTCCAGCCCGCCGACCAAGCCCGCATCAGCCGCTGGCCGGTGGTGACCAGTGCGCTCGAAGACGGCATCGCCACCGCCATTGAGATCTTCGACGCCGAGGCGCTGGCCGCGGTCTCGCCCACCCTGGCCGAGCGCGCACGCATCCCGCTCATCCCCACCGCCGCCGCCGTGCCGACCACGCGCCGTGTCGAGACCCGCGGCATGATCGTCCACACTGCGGCGAGGCTGCGCACCGGCGCGCTCGACGGCGTGTTGGTCGGCGGTACGCTGCTCAACCGCAATCATGGCTTCATCGATACCATCAACGAACTGGTCTATGCCCACGGCGCGGGCGAGGCCGAGCAGGGCACGGCGACGCTGTTCCTCGAAGACGTGCGCATCACCACCAATGTGCGCCTGTTCGGCGATGTACGCGCGCTCGGCACCCGGGTCTCGGCGGAAGTACGCGGCGCGGTGCTGGGCGACGGGCGCACCTGGCGCGACCGCGCCTTCGTGGTCGATGACTGGTATGTCTCGGGCTACCTGCCGCTCCTCGACAGCCGCGGCGCGCGGGTCGGCATGCTCTATGTGGGCTTTCTGGAGGCGCCCTACCGGGCGATCCAGAACACCTCCTTCGCCGTCATCGCGGTGGCCTTCATCGCTGTCCTGGCGCTGACGGTGCCGCTGTTTCTCTGGCTCGCACGCGGCATCTTCGCGCCGTTGGAGCGTATGACCAAGATCATGACCGCGGTCGAACAGGGCAACCTGCGGGCGCGCATCGGCCCGATTGGCCCAGGCGAGGGCGCACGCGACGAGATCGCCGCCGTCGCCGGCCACCTCGACCGTCTGCTCGATCAGGTCCAAGAACGCGACCGCCACCTGCGCGCCTGGGCCGAAGAACTCAACACCCGCGTCGATGCCCGCACCGAAGAACTGCGCACCGCCAACGCCAAGCTGGAGGCGACCTTCGCCAAGCTGGCCATGCGCGAAAAGCTTGCCGCCATCGGCGAGATCACCGCGGGCGTGGCCCATGAGATCAACAACCCCGTCGCCGTCATCCAGGGCAATGTGGATGTGCTGCGCGAGAGCCTGGAGGGCAGCGAGGCCGATGTCGCCACCGAGCTGCGCCTGATCGATCAGCAGATCCAGCGCGTCAATGTGGTGGTGGGTAAGCTGCTCCAGTTTGCCCAGCCCTCCGATTACTCCGACTTCGCCGAGCGGGTCGAGTTTGCCCAGGTGCTGAGCGACTGCCACTTCCTGGTCAAGACCTCCATGGTGCGCGCTGGGATCGCGGTTGATCTGGCCGTCGACGACGCGCCGCCGGTGCGCATCAACCCCAGCGAACTGCAGCAGGTGGTGATCAATCTGATGAACAACGCCCGCCAAGCCATGGGCCGGGGCGGACGTCTGCGCCTGCGCCTCTCGGCCAGTACCCGCGACGGTGTGCCGGGCGCCTTGGCCGAGGTGGCCGACGATGGCCCTGGCATCGCGCCCGAGGCCTTGGCCCAGATTTTCGACCCGTTTTTCACCACCAAACGCGGCGAGGGCACGGGGCTTGGGCTCTCGGTCAGTCAGGCACTGATTCAGCGCGCGGGCGGGATCATCGAGGTCGAGAGCCGTCTTGGCGAGGGCACTCGGTTTAGTGTGTGGCTTCCTGCCGCAGACAGCCTGTCCCTGGCGGTGGCCGAGATCGCCGAATAAGTGGACATTCTGTCCCTGGCACCGACCCCAACTGTGCCCGAAGTGGACAAAATTACCGCGATATTGAACTGAAACTTCCCCATAAGCCCTTGATTTATAAATATTATTGCTTGCCTGGACGTCAAGCCTCATGTCACCTCCCCCTGTCCGAAGGTTGGCCCCGCGCCTGCGCAAGCCCCGCCCTCGGCCACTAACCCCGAAGGGCGGAACGGACCGTCCAATTCCAGGGAGGAACCGAGATCATGACTTCATCCACCGCATCGGGGCCGTTTGCGTTCCTGATGAAAGAAAACATCGTCGCCAGGCCAGGCTTCAATCGCTGGTTCGTGCCACCGGCCTCGATCGCCATTCACCTGTGCATCGGCTCGGTCTATGCGTGGTCGGTGTTCAACCCGCCGCTGACGCGCGAACTGGGCGTCGTCGCCTCCGCCGGGGGCGACTGGTCGCTCTCCAGCGTGGTCTGGATCTTCTCGGTGGCCATCGTCTGCCTGGGGCTGGCAGCGGCCTTTGGCGGCAAGTGGCTGGAGAAGGTCGGCCCGCGCTGTGTCGGCGTAGTCTCGGCCTCGCTTTGGGGCGGGGGCTTTCTGGTCGGCTCGCTCGGCATCATGACGCACCAACTCTGGCTGGTTTATGTGGGCTACGGTGTGCTCGGGGGCTGCGGCCTGGGGCTCGGCTACGTCTCGCCGGTCTCGACCCTGATCCGCTGGTTCCCAGATCGGCGCGGCATGGCCACGGGCATGGCGATCATGGGCTTTGGCGGCGGTGCGATGATCGGCGCACCACTAAAATCCTGGCTGCTCGGCCTCTATGCCCAAGCCCCCGACTATCTTGGTGCTGAGAGCGCAGTGGCCCTAGTCACCGAGGGCGGCAAGCGCTTTGCCGAGACCGCCAACGGCTTGGTCGAAGTGGTCGTGGCCAACGCCGAGCAGGCAGCCGTCGTCGGCGGCGAGGCCGGCGTCTATGTGGTCGGCACCGGCAACACGGGTGCGGCCGGCGCGTTCCTGACGCTCGGCATCGTCTACTTCTGCGTCATGGTGGTCGCGGCCTTCCTCTACCGCGTGCCAGCTGCGGGCTGGAAGCCCGCTGGCTGGGAGCCCGCCCCCGAGACCGCCTCCAAAGGCATGATCACCCGCAACAACGTCCACATCGACCAGGCGATCCGCACGCCGCAGTTCTGGCTGCTCTGGATTGTGCTCTGCTTCAACGTCACCGCCGGGATCGGGGTGATTGGCGTGGCCAAGACCATGATCAACGAGATCTTCGGCCAGCTCGCCTTCGTCACCGCAGCCTTTGCCGGCACCTACGTGCTGATGATCTCAGTCTTCAACATGGTCGGACGGTTCTTCTGGGCCTCGACCTCGGACTACATCGGGCGCAAGAACACCTACCACTGCTTCTTCGTGCTCGGCACGCTGCTCTACTGCTCGATCCCGTTCTTTGCCAGCTCCGGCGGTCTGACGGCCCTGATCGGCTTCTACATCGCCACCATGATCATCTTCACCATGTATGGCGGCGGCTTTGCCACCATTCCGGCCTATCTGGCCGATATGTTCGGCACCATGCACGTGGGTGGCATCCACGGGCGCCTGCTCACCGCTTGGGCTACGGCTGGCGTGTTGGGCCCGTTCGCCATCACCTACCTGCGCGACATGTCCAAAGACAGCGCCATCACCGATCTGGCCGCCAAGGTCGATCCGGCAGCCTTTGCCGAGAAGTTCGGCGCACCGCTGGCCCAACTCGACCAACTGGTGGCGGCCAACACGGTGACCATCGCCCGCCTGATGGAGATCGTGCCGGCTGGCACCATCGATCCGACCTCCAGCCTCTACAACACGACGATGTACGCCATGGCCGCCCTTCTGGTGATCGCGTTCTTCGCCAACCTGCTGGTGCGTCCGGTGAGCGAGCGCCACCACGTCGAGCGCACCCACCCCAGCGCCGTTCCCGCCGAGTGAGGCAGGCTACGGACAGCTAGCAAGTGAGCGCGCGGGCCGGCACCACCTCGGCCCGCGCTTTCCGCGACGCTTCGGACATGGAAGACCAACGATGATGGACGGACAACCACCTCTCCAGATTGATCCCGCCAAGGCAACCACCCAACGCCGCGATGTATCTTTACCGAAGGGTCGTCAGGTTGAGGATTTGGCGGTTATTGAGGTTTTGGGTTTTTTGGGGGATTTGCCGCGGCGGCGGGATTTGCTGATCGAGGCGTTGCATTTGATCCAGGATGGGGCGGGGTGTCTGGCCGCACGCCATCTGGCGGCGCTGGCGGATCTGTTTCGCCTCTCCCAGGCCGAGGTCTATGAAGTGGCCAGCTTCTATCATCACTTCGACATTGTGCGCGAAGGTGAGGAGCCGCCCGCGCCTGTCACCATCCGGGTCAGCACCGGGGTCTCTTGCGTGCTGGGCGGGGCTTATGAGTTGATCGAAGACCTCAAGGCCGCCGTCGATCCGGCCAAGATCCGTGTGGTGGCAGCACCTTGCATCGGCCAGTGCGACGGCGCACCGGCAGCGCTGGTCGGCAAGCGGGTCGTGCGCCATGCCACGGTCGAGAAGCTGCTGGCCACGGCAGCCCTCGATACCAAGACGGCCGTGCTGCCGCCCTATCAGCGCCTCGATGCCTACCGCGCCGAGGGCGGCTACGGCGTGCTCGCGCGCATCCTTTCGGGCGAGATCACCCCCGATGAAGCCGTCACCACCATGTCCGATGCGGGGCTGCGCGGCCTCGGCGGTGCGGGCTTTCCGGCGGGGCGCAAGTGGGGCTTTGTGCGCGGCTATGCCGGGCCGCGCCTCATGACCATCAATGGCGACGAAGGCGAACCCGGCACCTTCAAGGACCGCGAACTGTTGGAGCGCGCACCCCACCGCATGTTGGAGGGCGCGCAGATCGCCGCCCGCGTTGTCGGATGCGATCGCATCTATATCTACATGCGCGACGAATACCCCGGTGTGCTCGCCCTGCTCGCGCGCGAGATCGAGGCGCTGCACGCCTCCGACATCCCGACCATCCCGATGGAGCTGCGCCGCGGCGCTGGCGCCTACATCTGCGGCGAAGAGTCGGCCATGATCGAATCGATCGAGGGCAAACGCGGCCTGCCGCGTCATAAACCGCCCTTCATCGCCGAGCGCGGCCTGTTCGGGCGCCCAACCCTCAACCACAACATCGAGACCCTCTCCTGGGTGCCCGACATTCTCGGCCGCGGCCCCGCTTGGTTCAAAGACCAAGGCTGGAGCGCCGAGCACCACGGCGTGCGCTCGTTCTCGGTCTCGGGGCGCGTGCGCGAGCCCGGCGTCAAACTGGCGCCCGCCGGCATCCCATTGATCCGCCTGATCGAGGACTACTGCGGCGGCATGGCCGAGGGCCACGAGCTGTATGCCTTCCTGCCGGGCGGTGCCTCTGGCGGCATCTTCCCCGCCCACATGGCCGACCGACCCATGGACTTCGGCACCTGGGAGAAGGAGGGCGGCTTCATCGGCTCGCATGCCGTGGTCATCCTGAGCCACGCCGACAGCGTGCGCGCGGCTGTCCTCAACACCATGGAATTCTTCAAGCACGAGAGCTGCGGCCAGTGCACGCCCTGCCGCTCGGGCACCGACAAGATCGTGCGCCTCTTGGAGGCCGGCAATGCCGACGCCGTCCTCTACCACGACCTACTCGACGTCATGGGCGACAGTTCGATCTGCGGACTGGGCCAGGCTGCAGGTAACTGCGTCAAGCACTTGATCAAACACTTCCCCGAGGAGTTCGCCCAATGAGCCTCGATATCGCCGGCGCGCCCACCGTCACCTTCACCCTCGATGGCCAGGAGGTCGTGGCCCATGAGGGCGAGACCATCTGGCAGGTGGCCAAGCGCCACGCCACCGACATTCCGCACCTGTGCTGGAAGGACAGCCCCGGCTACCGCGCCGACGGCAACTGCCGCGCCTGCATGGTCGAGATCGAGGGCGAACGGGTGCTCGCCGCCTCGTGTATTCGTGCGCCCAAGGACGGCATGGTGGTCAACACCGGCGGCGCGCGGGTCGAGAAAAACCGCAAGATGGTGTTCGAACTGCTGGCCTCGGACATGCCCGCGCGCGAGCAAAGCCCCGACCCGGACAGCCACTTTTGGCACCAAGTCGATCTGGCCGGGATGTGCCAGGAGCCGCGCTATCCGAGCGGGCGCCCCGGCGCCAAAAAGGACATCCCCGTCGACAGCATCTTTCACGATGCCTCCCACCCCTCGATCGCGGTCAATCTGGACGCCTGCATTGCCTGTGGGCTGTGCGAGCGCGCCTGCCGCGAGGTCCAGGTCAACGATGTCATCGGCATGGGGGCACGCGGCATGGACGCGGGGCCGGTGTTCGATGTGAACGACCCCATGGGGCTTTCCAGTTGTGTGGGCTGTGGGGAGTGCGTCCAGGCGTGCCCCACCGGCGCGCTGATGGAGAAGAGCCTCCTCGATGCAGAAGCAACCAAGCGTGCGGTCTATGCCGATGAGGTCAAATCCTCGGTGTGTCCGTTCTGCGGCGTGGGCTGTCAGACCGAGGTTAGCCTCAAGGGCAACGACATCATCAAAGTCGACGGGCGCCAGGGCCCGGCTAACCGCGGCAAGCTCTGCATCAAGGGCCGCTTCGGCATGGACTATGTGATGAGCCCCGAGCGCCTCACCAAGCCGCTGATCCGGCGCGAGGGCGTGCCCAAGGACCCCCACGCCCGCATGACGTTTGGCGACATCCCAGACGTCTTCCGCGAGGCGACCTGGGAGGAGGCCATGGCGCTGGCCGCAGGCGGTCTCAACAAGGTACGCGACAGCCACGGCGGCCAGGCCATCGCCGGCTTCGGCTCGGCCAAGGGCACCAACGAGGAGGCCTACCTCTTCCAAAAATACATCCGCCAGGGCTTTGGCACCAACAACGTCGACCACTGCACCCGGCTCTGCCACGCCTCCTCGGTGGCAGCGCTGATGGAGGGCGTGGGCTCGGGCGCGGTCTCGGCGCCGTTTACCGCGGCGGATGAGAGCGATTGCATCTTGTTGATCGGCTGCCGCCCCGAGCAAAATCACCCCGTGGCCGCTACCTACTTCAAGCAAGCCGCCAAGCGCGGCGCCAAACTGATGGTGTTCGATCCGCGCCGCCAAGGCCTGATGCGCCACGCCACGCACTCGGTGGTGTTCAAGCCGGGGCGCGATGTGCCCATGCTGAACGCCATGATCCACACCATCATCGAAGAAGGCCTCTACGACGAGCAGTACATCCAGGCCAACGTCGACGGCTTCGAGGCACTCAAAGAGAAGGTCAAGGACTTCTCCCCCGAAGCCATGGCCGAGATCTGCGGTGTCGAGGCCGAGATGCTGCGCGATCTGGCGCGCACTTATGCCACCTCGGAGCGGAGCATCATCTTCTGGGGTATGGGCGTGTCCCAACACGTCCACGGCACCGACAACGCGCGGTGTCTGATTGCGCTCAGCCTGATCACCGGCCATATCGGACGCCCCGGCGCGGGGCTGCATCCTTTGCGCGGTCAGAACAACGTCCAAGGTGCTTCGGACGCGGGCCTCATCCCCATGGTCTATCCGAATTACAAGTCGGTCGAGGACCCGGACATCCGCGCCAAATACGAAGACGCCTGGGGGCGTACGCTCGATCCGGCCAAGGGTCTGACCGTGGTCGAGATCATGGGCGAGGTCGAGGCGGGCAACATCCGCGGGATGTACGTCCAGGGCGAAAACCCGGCCATGTCCGATCCCGATCAGGCCCATGCCCGCAAAGCGCTGGCAAGCCTCGATCATCTGGTGGTCCAGGACATCTTCCTCACCGAGACGGCCTGGTTTGCCGATGTGATCTTGCCGTCCTCGGCCCAGCCCGAAAAGCCCGGCACCTACACCAACTCCAACCGCCAGGTTCAGCTCGCCCTGCCGGTGCGCAAGCCTCCGGGCGAGGCGCGCCAGGACTGGAAGCTGATCGCCGAGATGGCCAAGCGCTCGGGCCATGACTGGGGCTACCGCGAGATCGGCGAGGTCTATACCGAGATGGCCGCGCATATGCCGTCCCTCGACAACATCTCCTGGGCGCGTCTGATGCGCGAGGGCGTGGTCTGCTACCCGGCCAAATCCGAGGACGGCCCGGGCGAAGAGATCATCTTCTACGCAGGCTTTCCCACCAAAGACGGCCGCGCCAAGGTGGTGCCGACCGATCTGGTCCCGCCCGACGAACTCCCCGACACCGAGTTCCCCATGGTGCTGACCACAGGGCGCATGCTGGAGCACTGGCACACCGGCGCCATGACGCGCCGCGCCAGCCATCTGGACGCTCAAGAGGGCGAAGCGGTGGTCTCCATGCACCCCAAGGACATCGGCCGCCAGGGCCTGACCCGCGGCCAGCAAGTGACAGTCGAGACCCGCCGCGGCGCCATCACGCTCACGCTCCGCGCCGACCGCGACGTCACCCAAGGCATGCTGTTCATCCCGTTCTGCTTCGTCGAGGCCCCCGCCAACTTCCTAACAAACCCCCAACTCGACCCCTTCGGAAAAATCCCAGAATTCAAATTCGCCGCTGCAAGAGTGAAATCAGCACAGACACTGGCAGCAGAATAAAGCCGGAGCCGGGGGGCAACCCCCGGCCTCAGAGCGAGCCCAACAGCCCCATGCCGCGGGTGTGGTAGCCGCCATCGACGAACAGTACTTCGCCGGTGGTGCCCCCGCCGAGATCAGAGAGGAGATAGACCGCCGTGCCCCCCACCTCGTCGAGACTGGCGTTGCGGCGCATGGGGGCTGCCTCGGCGCTGGCCTTGTAGACCCGGCGTGCGCCGCCTACCGCCGAGCCCGCCAGGGTGCGCATGGGGCCGGGGCTGATGGCGTTGATGCGGATGCCTGCGGGGCCGAAGTCGTTGGCTAGATAGCGCACCGAGGCCTCAAGCGCCGCTTTGGCCACGCCCATGACGTTGTAGTTGGGCATGACGCGTTGGGCGCCGAGGTAGCTCATGGTCACCATGGCGCCGCCGGGCTGCATCAGTGCGCCGGCGCGCCGGGCCAGGTCGGTGAAGGAAAAGCACGAGATCTCCATGGTGGTGAGGAAATTCTCGCGCGTGGTGTCGGCGTAGCGTCCGGTCAGTTCGGCTTTGTCGGAGTAGGCGATGGCGTGGACGAAGAAATCCAGGCCGCCCCATTCGGCCTCGATCTGTCCGAACACCGCATCGAGGGAGGCGGGATCGAGCACATCCGCCGACATCACCATCTCCGAGCCCACCGAGGCCGCCAAAGGCCGCACCCGGCGCTCGTAGTGTTCGCCCTGGTAGGTGAAGGCGAGCGAGGCGCCTTGCTCGGCCACGGCGCGCGCCACGCCCCAGGCGATGGAATGGTCGTTGGCCACGCCCATGACGAGGCCGCGCTTGCCCTGCATCAGCATCGCGTCAGGCTCCGTGGTAGCGGCTGAGGGCCAGTGTGGCGTTGGTGCCGCCAAAGCCGAAGCTGTTGGAGAGCACCGTGTCGAGCCCGGCCCCATCGCGCCGCGCGGTAACGGGGGGGGTGGCTTCGAACTCGGGGTCGAGGTGGGTGACGTTGGCCGAGGCCGCGATGAAGTCGCCCTCCAGCATGAGCAGGCAGTAGATGGCCTCCTGCACGCCGGTGGCGCCCAGCGAATGTCCGGTCAGCGATTTGGTTGAGGAGTAGGCCGGCATGGCCTCGCCGAAGACCTCGCCAAGGGCTGCGACTTCGCGCGAATCACCCACCGGGGTCGAGGTGCCGTGGGTGTTGACGTAATCGACGCGGCGCTCGCCCAAGGTGGCCGTGGCTTGGCGCATGCACCGCACCGCGCCCTCGCCCGAAGGCGCGACCATGTCGTAGCCATCGGAGTTGGCGCCGTAGCCGGTCACCTCGGCGTAGATCTTGGCGCCGCGGGCTTTGGCGCGCTCCAATTCCTCCAGTACCACCACACCGGCACCGCCGGCAATGACGAAGCCGTCGCGGTCGCGATCATAGGCGCGCGAGGCGGTTTCAGGAGCGTCGTTGTAGCGTGTCGACATGGCGCCCATGGCATCGAACAGGCACGACAGCGTCCAATCGAGTTCCTCGCCCCCGCCGGCGAACATCACGTCCTGCTTGCCCCATTGGATCTGCTCGGCGGCGTTGCCGATGCAATGGGCCGATGTCGAACAGGCCGAGGTGATCGAATAGTTCAGCCCCTTGATCTTGAAGGGCGTCGCGAGCGTTGCCGAGTTGGTCGAGGACATGGCCTTGGGCACGGCAAAGGGGCCGATGCGCTTGGTCGCACCGGATTTTAGCACCGTCTCGTGGGCCGCAAACAGCGCCTTGGTCGAAGGCCCGCCCGAGCCCATCACGAGGCCGGTGCGCTCATGGCTGACCTCGCCCTCGCTGAGCCCGGCATCGCGGATCGCCTGCTCCATGGCGATGTAGTTCCAGGCCGCGCCCTCGCCCATGAAGCGGCGCACGCGCTTGTCGACGTGCTCGGCGATGTCGACGCTCGGCATGCCATGGACCTGACAGCGAAAGCCGTGCTCGGCGTACTCGGGGGCGAAGACGATCCCCGAGCGCCCCTCACGCAATGCCGCAGTGACCTCCTGGGCGTTGGCGCCGATGGAAGAGACGATGCCGATGCCGGTGACGGCAACGCGGCGTAGGGGCGGGGCGGCGGCGGTCATGGCGCGCTCCTTAGCGTTCGGGCGGCGTTCAGGCGTCGGCGGTGGAGAACAGCCCGACGCGCATGTCCTTGATGCGGTAGATGGTCTCGCCATCAAGATCCATCTGACCATCGGCGATGGCCATCTTGAGCTTGCGGTCGATGACGCGCTTGAGATCGACGGTGTAGCGGACAAGCTGTCCCCCCGGCGTCACCATGCCAGAGAACTTGGCCTCGCCCACACCAAGCGCGCGCCCGCGCCCGGGCATGCCGAGCCAGCCGAGGAAAAACCCGGTAAGCTGCCAGAGCGCGTCGAGCCCAAGACAGCCCGGCATCACCGGATCACCAAGGAAGTGGCACTTGAAGAACCATAGATCGGGCTTGAGATCGAGCTCGGCCACCACTTGGCCGCGCGCGGAGGGGCCGCCGTCGGCGGAGATGCTGGTGATTCGGTCGAACATCAGCATGGGCGGGTTGGGCAGTTGCGCGTTGCCGGGGCCAAACAGCTCGCCGCGCGCACATTGCAGCAGCGCGTTGTAATCATAGCTGGCAGGGCGCACGGGCTGACCTTGGTGTCCGGGGGTTTGGCCGGGGGTCTCGCCAGGGGTCTCGGGGGTCATCTAGGCCAGGGTCCTCGCGGTTGTGCCGTCGGTCGGGCGTTCTGGAGCGCGGGTCGCTTGAGTCGATTTCCCTATCACTCGCGCCCGGGTTGGGACAAGTCGAGGGGGCGCCTGGGCAGGCTGTCACCGCGGTTTTGGCCCGCAGGGACCTTGAAATCGGGCTTTGACTCTGGCGGAGCCGGGGCAAAATGCAGTAGTGTTGCTATTCAAGACAAGGTGAAGCCTGCGCGCGCCACCGTCTGTCGGAGCCCGCACGGACCACATCCGTGCAGCCAGACCCGAAGGACGACATGCTTTGAGCGAAGACATCAAGACAACCGATCGCACCACCCTCAAGAGGCCGCAGACCGCCTCGGCGACCGCCTCGACGGACGGGCGCCCTGAGGCAGCGGTGGGCGGTGCGGACGAGGCCAGCAGCCTTCTTGGCCGCCAAGCTGCGGTGCGCGCGGCGCGCTGGCTGGCTGGCGCTGGCATGCGTCCCACCCGTCAGCGCACCATCCTGGCCGAGTTGCTGATCGGTGACGGGCGCAACCGCCATGTCACGGCCGAGAGCCTGTTCGATGCGGCAGTGCGTGCTGGCAAGACGGTGTCGCTCGCCACGGTCTACAACACGCTGCGCAGCTTCACCGAGGCTGGGCTGATTGCCGAGATCACCGTCGACGGCACCCGCAGTTATTTCGATACCAACGTCCACGACCACGCCCATTTCTACTGGGAGGACGACGCCCGGATCACCGATGCCCCCGAGGGTTCGGTGCGCTTTGATGCGCTGCCCGAGCCGCCCGAGGGTGCCGAGATCGCCAAGGTCGATGTGGTGATCCGCCTGCGAAAGCACGACAAGGCCTGAACAGACGAGATTCCTGCAAACGCGGCCTCTAGCCCTCCAGATCTGGCGAGCGATGGGCGGGATGGGCGGCGATCCGGGGCGCTTAGTTTAGCGCTCGAACGTCTCCTCGGCATCGGCGCCCCAGATCGCTGCTTTGGGTACCCAGCCGCGATATCCCTCCGCCTCGATCTCGCACCAGTGCGCCTCGCAGGCGCGCAGCCGTCCGACCACTCCGGCCTCGGCACAGGCCAGCGCCTCCTCGCCCCCGCTCAGGCCAGCACAAGAGGCCAGACCGGTCTCCCCCGCGGGCTGGGCGCGCAACAGCACCCCCTCAGCCACCACCACCGCCGTGCGCCGCCCCGAGATCAGCGCATGATAGACCCAGCCGCCGGCACCCTCGTGGTCCTCGATGCGCCGCCAGTGGCCGTATTCGTCGATCACGCGCACCGGCAGGCCGCGGCGCTTGAATAGCCAGTCGCGGCGGTACTCGGTACCAGGGCCGCGGCGCACGTTGACTTCGGCCGCATTGAGCGAGACGTAGCGCGGCAGCGGCAGCCGCGTGACCGGGCCAAGCGCCTCCGCCGCCACGCCACCGGCCACACTTGCAAGCCAGGCCGCCAGCATCACCGCCGCTCCGCCGGCCACTCCGATCAACCGCCCCATCGTCCGCACTCCTGCCCCTTGTGGGGCCTTTTGGCTTCACAGCACGCCTTCACCTCCCTATCACGGGCCGGCGCCAGCCGAAAAAGGGAATCTGCCCATGAGCCGCGATCGTCTGCATGTCGTTTTGACCCGCCGCCTGCCGGAGGCGGTGGAGCGGCGCATGGCCGAGTTGTTCGAGTTGCACGTCAATGCCGAGGACACGCCGATGGATGCCCCGGCGCTAGCCCAGGCCTTGGCCGAGGCCGATGTGCTGGTGCCCACGGTGACCGATCGCATCGATCAGGCGCTCTTGGCCCAAGCCGGCCCCCAACTCAAGCTGATCGCCAACTACGGCGCGGGCTTCGATCACATCGATGTCGCCACGGCGCGGGCGCGGGGGATTCTGGTCTCCAACACGCCCGGTGTGCTGACCGAAGACACCGCCGATATGACCATGGCGCTGATCCTGGCCGTGCCGCGGCGCCTGCCCGAGGGCGTCGATATGATGCAAAAGGGCGCCTGGGCCGGCTGGTCGCCGACCGCGATCACCGGACATCGCATCTGGGGCAAGCGCCTTGGCATCCTCGGCATGGGGCGCATCGGTCAGGCCGTGGCCAGGCGCGCGCGGGCCTTTGGCTTGCAGATCCACTACCACAATCGCCGCCGCCTGCACGCCGACATAGAAGCCTCGCTGGAGGCAACCTACTGGCAGTCCCTCGATCAGATGCTGGCGCGCATGGACATCGTCAGCGTCAACTGCCCGCACACCCCCGCCACCTACCACCTGCTCTCGGCGCGGCGTTTGGCGCTGATGAAGCGCACCGCCTATATAGTCAACACCGCGCGCGGTGAGGTGATTGATGAGAACGCCCTCACCCGTATGCTGGTCAAGGGCGAACTGGCGGGGGCGGGGCTCGACGTGTTCGAGCAAGAGCCCGCCGTAAATCCGCGCCTGCTCGGCTTGCCTAACGTGGTGTTGTTGCCGCACATGGGCTCGGCCACCGAGGAGGGGCGCCTGGAGATGGGCGAGAAGGTCATCCTCAACGTCAAGACCTTCGCCGATGGCCACCGCCCGCCCGATCAGGTGCTGCCCTCGATGCTGTGAGCACAGCATGGCCTTTCCCGACATTCGCGCCGCCGGTCCTGAGGATGCGGCGGCTGTGACGGCGATCCTGAGCACGGTCTGGCGCGAGAGCTATCTCGGCATGATCGATACCGACTACCTCCAGGGCCGCATGGGCGATGATGTGGCTGCCCTCACGGCGGCCATGCTGGCGCCAAACAGTGCGGCGTTGGTGTTGCTCGCCGTTGGGCAGGGACGCGCGCTCGGGGTGCTCACGGCCCAACAGGAGGCCGACGACCCGGCGTGCGAGCGGCTC
>JBCDHK010000032.1:0-17532 GCA_038750185.1 Pseudomonadota bacterium | reverse complement strand
CGTAGGTGTGTTGCACGTCCATGTGGTAGAAGCCATGCCATTTAAGATCGATGTACCGTTGCAAGGAAGCTGTCTGCTGGTGCGCTGGACAGGCCGCTTCGACGGGCGTGAGATCCGCGATTACTACGCCTATCTCGAACAAAGCGGCCTAGTACACACCAGCACTGCCACACTACACGATGCCCGAAGCTGGGACATGAGTGTCGACATGGCAGAGGTGTTGGCGGCCTCACGCCTGTCCTCGCCCGCGATCTCGCCCGGACGGGTGCGCCGCGTCGGCGTGGTTGTCGCTGGGCTGGCCGCCTATGGCAAGATGCGCGCGTTTTGTACGTTGCGTGAGTTGGAAGGCCGGCGCTCGCTCGATGTGTTTCGCGACTGGGAGGCGGCGCGGGCGTTTGTCGCGGTGCGCGAGCCTGCCTTCAGTTAAAGCGGCTCCAGATCGCCCTCGGCGCGTCTGGCGTGGAAATCGCGCTCAAAGGCGTCAAAGCGCCCCTCGGCGATGGCGGCGCGCATGGTGGCCATTAGTTCCTGGTAGTAGTGCAGGTTGTGCCAGCTGAGCAGCATCATCGAGATGATCTCGCCCGCCTTGAAGGCATGGTGCAGATAGGCGCGCGAGTAGGCGCGACAGCACGGGCAGGTGCACTCGGGATCGAGCGGGCGCGGATCGTCGGCGTGGCGGGCGTTCTTGATGTTGATCGCACCGTAGCGAGTGAGCGCTTGGCCCGTGCGCCCCGAGCGCGTTGGCAGCACACAATCGAACATATCGATGCCGCGCTTGACCGCACCGACCAGATCGTCAGGCTTGCCCACCCCCATCAGATAGCGCGGCTTGTCGGTGGGCAGTTGTCCCGGCGCGTAATCGAGCACCTCGAACATGCGCTCCTGACCCTCACCCACGGCCAGCCCGCCGACGGCGTAGCCCTCAAAGCCGATCTCCTGGAGGCGCTCGGCAGAGGCGGCGCGCAGATCGGGATAAGTCGAGCCCTGCTGGATGCCAAAGAGCGCATAGCCCGGGCGCTCGCCAAAGGCGCGGCGCGAGCGCTCGGCCCAGCGCATCGAGAGCTGCATGGAGGTCTCAGCCGCCCCCGCCTCGCAGGGGTACGGCGTGCACTCGTCGAAGGCCATGACGATGTCCGAGCCAAGCAGACGCTGGATCTCCATGGAGCGCTCGGGGCTGAGCACATGCTTGCTACCGTCGATGTGGGAGCGAAAACGCACGCCGCTCTCGTCCATCTTGCGCAGATCCGCCAGCGACATGACCTGAAAGCCGCCCGAATCGGTCAGGATCGGCCCGCCCCAGTTCATAAAGCGGTGCAGCCCGCCCATCCGCGCCACGCGCTCGGCAGTAGGGCGCAGCATCAGGTGGTAGGTATTGGCGAGCAGGATGTCGGCACCGGTGGCCGCCACGCTCTCGGGCAGCATGGCCTTGACCGTCGCCGCCGTGCCGACGGGCATGAAGGCGGGCGTGCGGATCGTGCCCTTGGGCGTGATCACGGCACCGGTGCGCGCCTGCCCGTCGGTGGCGTCGAGGCGAAAGCGAAACGGCGGTGGGGGCGTCTCGATCATGGGCTGTCGCGTGCGTCTCCGGCCCGCCTCTCTGGACGGGACACTGGGCTGTGCTTACATCCCAGGGCGAATGTCAAGGAGGCACCCCGCGATGACCGAGGCCAACGACCACACCAAAAGCGACGGCGAGTACCTGATCGGCGCCTCGACCCCCGACCACCCGCTCTATGATCAGGTGGTGGTGGCCTGCCAATCCGTCCATGATCCGGAGATCCCGGTCAATATCTACGACCTCGGCCTGATCTACCGCATCACCATTAACGACGAGGCCGATGTCGAGGTCGATATGACGCTGACCGCGCCTGGCTGTCCGGTCGCGGGCGAGATGCCGGGCTGGGTGGCCGAGGCCATCGAGCCGATCCCGGGCGTGCGCACGGTCAACGTCCAGCTCGTCTGGGAGCCGCCTTGGGGCCTGGACAAGCTCTCCGAAGAAGCCAAGCTCGAACTCGGGCTGATGTGAGGCTGGTGGGCTCGGCTCAGACGATGTAAACTAGTCCCATGCAAGACTTCTTCCGCGATCTGCTGCTGCGCGCCCTGCTGGTGGCCTTGGTGAGCGCCTTGGTCAGTGGTGGGGTCGTCTGGTTTGTGGTAGATCAGTCGCTGCGCAGCATAGAGGTGGCCATCCAGACCACCAATGAGCGGATTGACGACGTCAAAACCGACATAAGTGGCGTCAAATCCGATACCGAGAAGATCGATCTTGTGCTAGCGCAGATCCTAACGGAGATCGGCGCCTTGCGCGAAGCGTCGATCAAGCGGAATTTCGAAAATCTTGAGGCCGATCGCCGTGTCGTGCGGCGGTTACAATCCATCGTCGATGTGATGAGAGACACGATCGCGGCACTGTGCGATGTCCGGCAAGCCCATTCGCGGTGCTCGGGCCTGAACGAAAGTCACTTGAGACTGACAGAAGAGATAACCGCGCTCAGCACCTCGATCTCCGCCAACTGAGGACACCCCCATGTTCGCCATTCCCGGAAAAGACCCCGTCACCCTGACCCCCGCCGCCGTCAAGCGCATCAAGGCGCTCATGGCCGGTGGCGAGGTCAAGGGCCTCAAGATCGGCATCAAAAAGGGCGGCTGTGCTGGCATGGAATACACCATGGAGCACGCCACCGAGATCGGTGCCCACGATGCCGTGGTCGAAGCCGAGGGCGCGCGCGTCCTGATCGCGCCGATGGCGCAGATGTTTCTGTTTGGCACCGAGATCGACTACACCACCTCGCTGCTCGAAGCGAAGTTCGTGTTCAAAAACCCCAACGTCGTCGATAGCTGCGGCTGCGGCGAGTCGATCAAGTTCGCCCAACCCGGCTGATCCCCCAGCCCTTGCCGGGTGGGCGCGCGGCGCGTAGGGTCCGCGCCCGCACACCATAGCAAGGGAGGCCGCCATGGCGCCAACACCGCTCGTCGCCGGCAATTGGAAGATGAACGGCCACGCCGCCGCCATCGCCGAACTCGACGCGCTGATGGGCGGGCTCGATGCGCCCAAGGCCGAGGTGCTGCTCTGCCCCCCCGCCACGCTGATCGCCGATTTCGCAGCGCGTTCGGGGGGTGGCCGGGTCAAGATCGGGGCGCAGGATTGTCACCCCGCCCCCTCCGGCGCGCACACGGGCGATCTCTCGGCTGAGATGCTGGCCGATGCCGGCGCGCGTGCGGTGATCGTCGGCCATTCTGAGCGCCGCGCCGATCACGGTGAGGACAGCGCGTTGGTGCGCGCCAAAGCCGAGGCAGCCCACCGTGCCGGGCTCATGGCCATCGTCTGCATCGGCGAGACCGAAGCCGAGCGCGATACGGGGCGTGCTGTGGCGGTCTGCTTGGAGCAACTGGGGGCCTCGCTCCCCGAGGCCGCGCGCGCTGGCGATACGGCTGTTGCCTACGAGCCGGTCTGGGCCATCGGCACCGGGCGCACGCCAACGCTCACCGAGATCGCCGAGATGCACCAAGCCCTGCGCACCGCCCTGGCTGAGCGGTTTGGCACGGAGGGCACGCAGATGCGCTTGCTCTATGGTGGTTCGGTCAAGCCCGCCAATGCTGGTGAGATCTTTGCACTGGAGGCAGTCGACGGCGGTTTGGTCGGTGGTGCCAGCCTCAAAGCAGAGGACTTTCTGGCGATCGTCAACGCGGCTGGCTAAAGCAGTTACAGCCGAACTGGAGAGGTTGGCACTTAAGAAATCGGGGCAAAAAAAGATCTAGAGCATGCCGCTTGATCCTAATTGATCAGAGCATACCCTAGCCCCACCCCACCAGGTGTTTCTACCGCCCGGCTTTTATCATCAAGCCTGAATTAGCCGAGCAGACCCTGCGCCTGTCCAACCCAATCATCGCGAAAACAACGGCCCTTGAAGGCAGTCAGG
Organism: Pseudomonadota bacterium; assembly: GCA_038750185.1. Lineage (GTDB taxonomy): Bacteria > Pseudomonadota > Alphaproteobacteria > Rhodobacterales > Rhodobacteraceae > Thermohalobaculum. The sequence continues at coordinate 13,612 of JBCDHK010000032.1, read as the reverse complement.
TTTTCATCGATCCAGACCAGATCATTGTCGGAGAACTTGGCGATCTGCTCGAAGGTATAGACGCCGAGGCCGTTCAGCTTGCTCTCCAGCCCAGGGCCGATGCCTTTGATCATCTTCAGGTCATCGGGGGTGTTGGGCGCCTGCTCCATCAGGCCGTCCGGGGTAGGCGGCAATGGGGGCTCCTCGACGTCGCTGAGCGTCTCGGCGGGGACAACCTTGGGCGCTGCGGGGGGCACTGCGGGCGCGGGCGGCGTGCTGGCCTCCTCGGCCACGGGATGTAGCGACACCACTGGCGCAGCCACCGGCATCACCGGTTCGACCACTTCGGGCTCGACCACTTTTGGTTTGGCGGCCTTGGGTTTGGCCACTTTAGGCTTGACCGCTTTGGCTTCGGGCGGCGTTGTCTTGGCAAAGCCGGTGGGCATGCCTTGGAGTGGGCTCATCGTCGCCAGACTATCGGCAAACACCCAACGCACGCCAAAAGCGGGCGCCACGGGGAAAAAGCTGATCCAGAGCTTGAACGCCTCCGTACCGGGGCCGGCAAACGCGGCGAAGGGATCGCTCGACTTGGACATCGGGTGGGTTCCTCCTTGCTGTCAGACGGGGTATAGGACAGTTTATTGTGCAACGCAACAAAAAACATCAATCAAGCCGTTCAAGTCTTGACATAGCACAAAGATTCTCGGGGGGAGGGGTTTGATCGTCGAGCGCTTCGCACCAAGCCCCACCGGCGCCCTGCACCTGGGCCATGCCTACTCGGCACTCCTGGCCTGGCAAGGCGCACGCAGCGCCGGTGGACGGTTTCTATTGCGCCTGGAAGACCTCGACCGCGGGCGCTCTCGCCCCGAGTATGCTAAGGCGATCCTCCACGACCTCGCCTGGCTCGGCCTCGATTGGGACGGCCCGGTGCTCTGCCAATCGCTCCGCTTGGCGGCCTATGCGCTGGCGCTTGAGCGTCTGAGCGCGGCGGGGTTGGTCTATCGCTGCACCTGCACCCGGCGCGATATCGCCGAGGCGGCCAGCGCCCCGCAAGAGGGCGTGCCCGCGGGCCCGGACGGCCCGGTCTATCCCGGCACCTGCCGCAACACAGCACCCGCCCCCGACACCCCAGCCGCGCTGCGCCTCGACATGCGCACAGCCATCGCCCACCTTGGCGGCGCGGGCTGCGTGGCGGCGCTTTGGTACGACGAAATCGGCAGCGGCCCCAACGGCGAGCGCGGACGCTACCACCTCGACCCAGAAGCCCTAGTCGAGACCATCGGCGATATCGTGGTGCGCCGACGCGATGGCACCCCGGCCTATCATCTGGCGGTAACCATCGACGATGCCTACCAAAACGTCAGCCACGTCACCCGCGGCCAAGATCTGTTTAGCGCAACACCGATCCACCGCCTGCTCCAAGCGCTGTTGGGGCTCGACGTGCCAGTCTGGCGCCACCACCGCCTGATCCGCGACGAAACCGGGCGGCGTCTGGCCAAGCGCAACAACGCCCGCGCCCTCGCCTCGTTGCGCGCAGCCGGTGAGAGCCCGGCCTCGATCAGAGCGCGGCTTGGTGTGTGATAGCAAGTTGCACCGAGTGCGACCTACTCACCACCCCGCGCCCCTGCCCAACCTCCGTTCCAGGGTGTACTCAGGGGGCCCATGCGGGCGCGCAGGGTGGTGGGTGGTCACTGCACGTTGGTATCAGTCGTCGCGGCGCAGGTTGTCGAGAAAGCGCTGTGAGGGTTGCTCGGCGCGCCCCTCGAATAAGTCGCGCAAAATGCCTGGCAGCAAGATCGACAGCGGATTGACCTGAAACTCGGGCGCCGTCAGCGCGCCGTTGACCTGAAAGGTCATGGCCAGAAAACCCTCGCCCCGTCCGCCCGAGAGGATGCGATTGAGCACCGGCACTTCATCGAGAAAACCGGTCAAGGCATAGGCCGGCGAGATCACGCCTACCAAATCGAGCGTATCGGCGGCCTCATCGACCTCGCCCTCGACCTTGATCGCCAACGACGGCGAGCGGGCGATGGCTTCGTCCAAGCTGAGCAGGCCGTCGCGATAGCGAAACGGGATCTCGACCGTGCCAAAAGTCAGCCCGCCTTCCTCCACCTCGTCGGCAATCTCGCCCTCTTCCAGAATGGCGCCAAAGGTGGTGGCATCGCTGACCGTGATGTCCTGGATGGCAGCGCGCCCACTCAGATCCTCGGCGGTGCCATCGGAGAGCTCGGCCTCCAGCGTGAGGCGTCCACCGCGCGCGCCGGCAAACAAATCGAGCCCCGCCAGCATGGCCCCGGCATTTTCGGTCGTCAGGCGCGCGCGCCCAGGACGCCCGGTGCGACGGCTATACTCCGCCGCAAAAGCAGCCCCGCGCGCGCCCTCGCCCGCTTGGCCCTCCATGGCAAGCGCGATCTGCCCGGCTCCGTCACGCTCGACACTGCCCTTGGCGCCACTGAGGCGCAGCTTGGGGGTGAGCACGACCTGGGCCAGATCGAAGCGCACCACAAAAGGCGGCACCTCCGAGGCGGCTTCGGGCTGGGGGGGATCGGTGAGAAACTGGGAGAGAACGAGCCGCTCGCCCACGATCTCCACCTCAGCGCGTGCCCCGCTCGGCTGACGATAGACAAACCCGAAATCGGCACGCTCGCCGAGGCGAAAGCGCGGGATCTCGGCGGCAATGGGATTGCCCTTGGCATCAAGGCGCACGGTGCCTGCCAGGGCCAGATCGCCTGCCTCGACTTCAAGGCGCTCGATGGCGACGCCCTCGTCCCGCGCCACCCCTTGGACCCGGGCCCGCCCAGGGACGCCGGCTGGCTTGGTCCAGCGCACCGGATCGTAGGCAAACGCAGCAGCGCCCAGATCGGCCTCAGCAGTGAAGCCCATACCGTCATCATCGGCGCGCAACGTGAGCGAGAGCGGCACGGCTCCCTCGCGCCAGAGATCGACCTCGATGCCGAGATCGGCCAGGCGCTCACGCGTCAGGCTGCCTGTTGCCTCGACTAGGCGCGCCGAGACCACCCCATAATCCTCGCGCCAGCGCACATCGAGGGGGATCCCCTCGACCTCGACCCGCCCGCCCAGGGTCATGGCCTCGGTCGTGGCGGTGAGGGCGAGACGCTCGGCGGTGAGCGTGCGCGCGTCTCTTTGCACGCGCGTGGCGCGCAGATCGGCTTCGGCGGCAACCTCGACCTCTTCGATGGCCAGATCGGCAATCAGCGGAAAGGCCAACGCCGCCTCCACCTCGGCCGTGCCACCGACGCTGGCCGGATCGAGCCCCAGCTTGGCGACCAGCTCAAGCGGCTGTTGATCGAGCAGCCCCAAAATGGCGGCGGTGCGCCCGCGCCCTTTGAGGCGAATATCGGCGGGCGTAACAGCGCCCCAGAGATCGGCAATGCTCAGCCGCGAGCCATCGAGGCGCACCCCCTCGCCCACCTGCCCCGCAGCCAAATCGAGATGGAACGCATCGAGCACCAACCGTCCCGTACCCGAAGCCTGGCGGATCGGGGTCATGTCGGCGAGATAGCGTGAGACCAGATCCTCAAAGCGAAACACCACGCCGAGTTGGGGCGCGCCTTGGCCAAGACGAAGCTCGGCCATGACCTCGGGCACGGTGCCGCTGAGGATATTCTCGCTCACCCAATCGCGGGCTTTGACCGCTGCATCGAGGGGCCAGTGCGCCTTGAGCTCGGCCACGGAGATGTCGCGCCCGCTCAAGCGCAGATCAGCCGCCCAGCCCTCCGGGCGACGCTCGGCCTCGGCACGGGCCTGCAAGGCAAGCGCCCCCTGGCCGAGCCTGAGATCGGCCAGCACACGCCCGGCCTCTGGGCGATAGTGTAGGGCCATCCCGCCCTGCTCAAACGCGATGGGGCGAGCCAGGGCACCGGGCAGATCGACAGCAAGGCGCTCCAACGCTAGATCGAGACCGATGGGCGTGGCACCGCCTTGGCCGGGGGTCAGCGTGGTGCGCCCTTTGGCGGTCAAGACCAGCGGATCGGAGACGACTTCGAGCGCCTTGATGGCGATCCCGGGCGCAGTGTCGGGCGCCAGGACCACTGCCAGGCGCAAGCGCTCGATTGCCCCCTCGATCCCGGCCAGAGCGATCTGGCCTGCCGCACCACCGATCTCGGCCTCAAAGGCATCGAGCCCTGCTCTGCCAAGGCGCCCGTTCAGGCGGGCATCAAGGGCGATGTCCAACACCTCGGGGGCAAACCCTGCGGCTTTTGCCACAGCCTGCGCCGGCAGCGCATCCAGGCTGGCCTCAAAGGCAATGGCATCGGCATCGGGGTGAACCTCGGCCACGCCGCGCGCCGTGCCGCCTGGCAGCGCCAGATCGGCATCGAGGCGCCAGCCCTCGCCCGCACGCGTGAGCGTTGCCTCAGGGCTCTCGATCTGGAGCGTGCCCGTATCGAGGCGCGCGCGGTAAAGGGTGAGCGCCTCCAGCCGCTCCAGCGCGGGATGGGAGAGCAACGCCGCATCGAGCACGATCTCCCCCTCGCCCTGCCAAAGCGCGGGCGCAACGTCGGGTGCCACCACCACCAGCGAACGCGGGCGCAGCGCTCCTTGCAGGAGATCGCCAAGCGCAAATCGCACCTGCACCGCCTCGGCATGCGCACTGAGCGCTCCAGAGCGCGCGCGCAATTCCACTGCGTCCAGCGAGACTTGGGAGGGCGCCCCGTCACGCCCCACACGTAGCATCACCGTGCCGACGCTGAGCGCCTGACCTTGTGCCAGCGCCTGCGCCTCGATCCACTCTCCAAGCCAAGGCAGCGCCACCGGCCCCTCGCCAAGACGCCAAAGCCCGATCCCCACAGCGAGCACGCCGAGCACCGTCAGCCGCCAAAGCCAGCCAAGACCGAGCCGCAACGCCCAGTGAAACCCCCGGTAAAGCCCCGAGCCAGCCCCCTTCAAGGGCTTGCTTTCGTGGTTGAAAGGAGATCGGCGCACGGCAACACCTCCGGGAAACGGCCCAAGCAACGGGCGGGGATCGGCTTGCGTGGGCTGCAGTGCACGCTATGGTGCGCCGAAATGGCCAGCGATCAACGCGGCTGTACCATCACAAACCCTCGGAGAGACGCAATGAGCGAGACGCTGCCGCTCGACATCGGCCAACCCGCGCCAGAGTTTGCCCTGCCCGGCACTGGCGAGACACACCACGCGCTGAGCGAGTACACCGGGCGTGCGGTCGTGCTCTACTTCTATCCCAAAGCCGATACCTCTGGCTGCACCAAACAGGCGCTGGCGTTTACCGAACTGGCCGAGGAATTTGCCGCGGCTGGGGTTGCGGTGCTCGGCGTCTCCAAGGATCCGGTCGCCAAGCTGGAGCGTTTCATCGAAAAGCACACCCTCGGGATACAACTGCTCTCGGACGCTGAGGGCGGTGTGTGCGAGCGCTATGGCGTCTGGGTCGAGAAGAGCATGTACGGCAAGAAATACATGGGGATAGAGCGCGCAACCTTCCTCATCGATGGCACAGGCAGGCTGCGTGAGATCTGGCGCAAGGTCAAGGTTCCGGGCCATGCGGACAAGGTCTTGAGTGCGGCCAAGGCGCTGTGAGCGGGGCTGAGGCTGCGCTCCTGGATGGCGGACTGGCCAGCGCCGCCGAGCGTGTGCTGCGCACCGCCGATCCTTGGGAGAAGACCGCGCTCTCACGCCAGATTGCGGCGGCGTGGTTTGGCGCGCGCAAGGCTGGTCAGGCGCCCGACATCGGCGTCGCCGCACCGCCCGATCATCCAGCGCGCCCCGAACACCCCCAGTTGCTCGATCCACGCGAGGTGCCTCGTCGCAAAACCGGCAGTGCGATGGGGCGGGCGGCGCTGTTGCATGCCATCGCCCACATCGAACTCAATGCGGTCGATCTGCATTGGGATATCGTGGCACGGTTTAGCCAAGTACCGCTCCCACTTGGCTTTTACGACGATTGGGTGCGTGCGGCGGATGAGGAGTCCAAGCACTTCGGCCTGCTTTCCGACGTCCTCAAGATCCACGACATGGATTATGGCGCGTTGCCAGCCCATGCCGGCATGTGGCGTTCGGCGCGTGCGACGGCTGAGGATCTGATGGGGCGCCTCGCGGTGGTACCGATGGTCTTGGAGGCGCGCGGGCTCGATGTCACGCCGGGGATGATTGCTGTTTTCGAAAAGGCGGGAGAAGCGGCAGCCGTGGCGGCCCTTGAGACGATCTACGCCGAGGAAGTCGGCCATGTGGCGTATGGTTCGAAGTGGTTTCATTTCCTGTGCGGGCGCCATGAACTCGACCCTAAAGACTGCTTTCATACGTTGGTGCGGCGTTATTTCGGCGGTGCGATCCGCCCGCCCTTCAATGATGAAAAACGCGCTGAGGCGGGATTACCGTTGGATTTTTATTGGCCGCTGGCTGATTCGAGTATGTCAACGCAATCCTGAGTTGCAGTGCAATAGGACTTGTCACAACCGCGTGTCCGCAATATGAAACTTCAGGCTAGTACCGGCCCAAATAAAACTTTGCCACAAGAGCAAATGGACGCACGGTGGGACATGATGGCGCAACAACACCCTTCATCTAGTACGGTTAAAGCCGGGCTCATTCCGGAGCGCCGCTTATACTTACGCTCTGAAACGCGCACACGTTACGCCCGTCTAAGCCCGCTTGTGCAAATTTATGTTTTTATTGCAATTGTTGCTCTATTTACGTGGACTGGCCTTGCCAGCATCGGATACCTCGAACACAACCTGGCTCTTCGCACAGCAGCCATGAAACGCGATGCATTGGAGGCCGCCTACAGTGTGCGCCTGCAGCGTGCTGAGGCTGACAGGGCGGCGCTGTTGCAGCGCGCTGAGGAGGCTGAGCAGCGTGCTGCGGCTGCGACACAACGTCTAGGTGAGACCCAACACGAACTCGTCGGCGCGAGCGCGCGTCTTGGCGCCACCGAACATGCACTGGCTGGCTTGCGCGAGAAAATAGGCGCGCTTTCCGAGGCACGTCGGCGCGCAGAGGCGCGTGAGCGTTCGCTGGCGTCGGCGCTGGCCGAGATGAAACAGGCGCTCGACGAGACCCGTTCGCGCAGTGCCGATGGCGGTGCTGCTGTGGCAACACTTGCTGGCGCGCTCGATCGTGTGATTGCTGAGCGCGATGAAGCGGCGGGGCTTGCCGAGGCGCTCAGCGCACGTGTGGCAGCGCTTGAGGCTGAGGTCGGGGACTGGCAGGCCCGCAAGGCTGATCTGTTTAACAGAATCGAGCGGGCAGCCCAGAAAAGCTTGAACGATTACGAGGCTGTGTTCGAGCGCGTTGGCTTGGATCCCAAGAAGATCGCGACAGAAACCCGCGCCCCCGCCCAAGGTGGGCCGTTTGAGCCGCTCGATCCTGAGGCTGAAGCCGGACTGGATATCGGCACCGATATTCGCCTAGCGGCATTGATGCGCGATCTTGAGCAAGCCAACCTACTACGCATCGCCGCTGATCGTTTGCCCTTTGCCATGCCGGTGGAGGGCGCCAGACGCACTAGTGGTTTTGGCAAGCGCCGCGATCCGTTTCGGGGGCGTTGGTCGATGCACAATGGGGTGGATTGGGCTGGACCGAGCGGCACACCGATCAAAGCGACAGCGGATGGTGTGGTCAGCTTTGCTGGGCGTCAGAGCGGATATGGCAAGATCGTAATCATCCAGCACGCTTTCGGCTATGAGACGCGGTATGCGCATTTGAAGCGGTCTAGGGTAAAGGTAGGCCAGCGCGTCGAGCGCGGTGCGGTGATTGGCGATATGGGCAATACGGGGCGCAGCACGGGCACGCATTTGCACTATGAGGTGCGTGTTGATGACCGCCCTATTGACCCTGAAAAATTCATCAAGGCTGCACGTAAAGTGCTGTGATTTCATGCATACGGACAATCCGGCTTTCTGCCTAAAAGTTCGGATCCACCTTTCCTGACGACACCATCCTCTGCCATCGCATCCTTTTCCCCCCTACGCGCTCAAGCACTTTCGGCAGGGGTTTCGATTGGGTCGCGCAACACGTAGCCGCGGCCCCAGACGGTCTCGATGTAGTTGGCACCTTCTGTGGCAAGCGAGAGTTTCTTGCGCAGTTTGCAGATGAACACGTCGATGATTTTGACTTCGGGCTCGTCCATACCGCCATAGAGGTGGTTGAGGAACATCTCTTTGGTCAAGGTAGAGCCCTTGCGCAAGGAGAGCAGTTCAAGCATCTGGTATTCCTTGCCGGTCAGATGGACCGGATAGCCATTGACCTCAACGGTCTTGGCGTCGAGGTTGACCGCCAGTTTGCCGGTGCGAATGATCGATGGGGCATGGCCTTGCGAGCGGCGCACGATGGCGTGGATGCGCGCGATCAGTTCATCGCGGTTGAACGGCTTGGTCAGGTAGTCGTCTGCACCGACGCCAAAGCCGCGAATCTTGTTTTCCAAGCCGTCGAGGCCGGATAGAATTAGAGTCGGCGTATCGATTTTGGACATGCGCAGTCGGCGCAGTACATCGTAGCCATCGATATCGGGCAAGCTCAGGTCGAGGACAATCAGATCGTAGTCGTATATCCGGGCCAGTTCGATGCCTTCCTCGCCGCTTTCCGTGACGTAAGGGTTTAGATCGGCCTTGCGTAGCATCAGTTCGATGCTGCTGGCCGTCGCCGGGTCGTCTTCGATCAACAGGATGCGCATCGCAGTCTTCCTTTGTACCACACGCAGAAATTGGAGCGGTGTTGCAAGGCGTTGCCAACTAAACCTGAAACATGCTGCGATACAGGCGCAGGACTAGCCACTTGGAAGTGCTTGGTCCTTGAGTTTGCCGCGATTCTCTGGCGGTATCGCCCTTGGCCGCGCACTCCTTCAGGTTTTTATTCTTCTGCCAAGTCTGCCGTATACGATGCGGGTTTCCCGCCAGTTTCGGGCCACGGCTTTGCCGTGTGTTCGTTCGTCCAGGTATCAGTCGTCCAGGTATCAGTCGTCCAGGTATCCAGTCGTCCGGCGCGTCTCCAGGCTTCTGATGTCAGCCTCAGGCCCGCGCCGCCGAGTGCTCCAACCTCCGTTACGTCTTCACGTCCAAGTTGGACCGATGCGGTTTGTCGCGCAGGCGCCTGTTACCCAGCCCCACAGCGACAAACCTGACATCAGCCCTCTCCACTCAGGATTGAGTGACGTTAACAGTGTAAAGGTTAACGCGGAGTTACCCGTTCAGGTTCCAAACAAACCTTCCAAGAGTGCAAACGGCGCAGCCGCCCCTCATTCCGAGGCGGCACGCTGCTCGCTGAGCCGGGTCACGCGCAGACCGCGCATGCCGAGGCGGCCAAGGGCCGCGCGCCAGCTGTCGAATTCCTCGTCGCTGATGCCATAGCGCCGAGAGGCTTCCTCCCGGGTGATCAGTCCGCCTTCTACGGCTGCCACCACGCGCGCCTTTCGGCGCGGGACCCAACGCCGGGTCTTGGGCGATGGCAGATCTGCCTCGGTCATGCGTTCTCCGTCAGGACCGATGACGAATGGGACGTCACACTTGTCTTCCATGGCGCTCCTTCGTAGATGCTTCACGGTGAGGACAACCTAGACGACCGCCATTAAGGCCCGATGAATAGAAACTCGGGTAATCTTGACGGAAAATTAGGGATTTAACCAATGCGAAGGCATAACGCCCTCGGCTTCGACAAAGCGCCAGAGGACACCCGCGTCGTCGTTGCCATGTCGGGCGGCGTCGATAGCTCGGTCGTGGCCGCAGAATTGGCCGCCGATGGCTTCGACGTCGTCGGCATCACGCTCCAGCTCTATGATCACGGCCAGGCACTGGCCAAAAAAGGCGCCTGTTGCGCAGGCCGCGACATCCATGATGCGCGCCGCGTCGCCGAGCGCATGGGATTTCCGCACTACGTGCTCGACTACGAGAGCCGGTTTCGCGAGGCGGTGGTCGACGAGTTCGCCGATCAGTATCTGGCGGGGGCGACGCCGATCCCTTGCGTGCGCTGCAACGAACGCGTCAAGTTTCGCGACCTGCTCGCCACCGCCAAGGATCTGGAGGCCGATTGTCTGGCGACAGGCCACTACATCCGCCGCGAGATGGGCCCCGCCGGCCCCGAGCTGCACCGCGCTGCCGACGCCGAGCGCGATCAATCGTATTTTCTGTTCTCGACCACGCGCGAACAACTCGACTATCTGCGCTTTCCCCTGGGTGGGCTCGCCTCCAAAACTGAGACCCGGGCGCTGGCCGCGCGCCACGCCCTGCCCGTGGCCGACAAACCGGACAGCCAGGACATCTGTTTTGTCCCTCAAGGCGGCTACGCAGCGGTTATCGAAAAACTGCGCCCAGGCGCGGCTGAGCCCGGTGAGATCGTCCACCTCGATGGGCGCGTGCTCGGGCGCCATCGCGGCATCCTGCACTACACCGTCGGCCAGCGCCGCGGGCTGGGCATCGGCGGCGGTGAGCCGCTCTATGTGATCAAGCTCGACCCCGAGAAAAGGCACGTCCTCGTCGGCCCGCGTGAGGCGCTGGCGACGCGGCGCATTCGTATCGCTGAGGTCAATTGGCTCGGCGATGCCCCACTTTCCGAGGCACCTGACGAAGGCTTCGAGGTGCGCGTCAAGGTGCGCTCGACCCGTCCGCCCAAGCCCGCGCGCCTGCACGCCAGCACCGACGGCGCCGAAGTGGTGTTGCTCGACGCTGAGGAGGGCGTGGCCCCGGGGCAGGCGTGCGTGTTCTATGCGCCCGAGGGCTCACGCGTGCTCGGCGGCGGCTGGATTGGGCGCGCCTGAGCACCGAAAGGGGGCAGCGATGGGCCAACCCCAGCCGCTCAGCGAGGCCATCGAGGCCATCAAGACCCTGGGCGAAGGCGACACGCTCAGCCTCGGCGAGTTGCTCGATGCCTTCGAGGACCGCTCGCTTGGCGTGGTGCTGGTGATATTCGGGCTGATCGTGGCCAATCCGATTACCGGGGCGCTGCCCTTCATGCCGACGATTGGCGCGGTGGCGGTACTGGTGACGGTGTTTCATGCCATTGTGGGTGACAAGCCGTCATTTCCCGCGCCCCAGTCCTTGCGCAAACGCCAAGTTGCGCGCACCCGGGTGCGCTCGGTTTTGGAGCGGCTGCGCCCGGTCGGGCGTTGGGTCGATGGGCTGATGGTCTCCGAGCGCCTGGGGCTGTTGGCCGACAACCGCCCGGCGCGGCGCCTTATCGCGGCCTTGGCGGGGCTCATCGGCGCCTCCATGGCGGTGCTCGGCTTTGTGCCGGGGCTGGCGGCGCTGCCTGCCCTGGGCCTGATCCTCTATGGCATCGCGCTGATGGGGCGTGACGGGGTGTTTGCGCTGGCAGGCCACACCTTTAGCGCCGCGACGGCGCTGGCGTTGGTCTATGCGCTCGGCTGGCTGTTGTGAGCTTGCCCCAGCAGGCGCCTCGGGGCTAGCTTCAAGCCAACGCCACAACGCCCGGAGCCACCATGCCCGATACCGCTGCCCCCCGCCCCGATCTGGCCCCTGTTCTCGCCCATCTCGACGGCGATCGCGAGGGCGCACTGGAGCGCCTGTTCACGCTGTTGCGCACCCAATCGGTCTCGACCGATCCAGCCTTTGCGCCCGAGTGCCGCAAAGCGGCTGAGTGGCTGGTGGCCGATCTGGCTGCCATCGGCTTTGACGCACGTCTGCATGAGGGCCGGGGGCACCCCCTGGTCCTGGCCCATGATCTGTCGGCGCCTGGGCCACATATACTGTTTTATGGCCACTACGATGTCCAGCCCGTCGATCCGCTCAATCTCTGGGAGGGCGATCCGTTCGAGCCGGTGCTGCTCGCGCGCGAAGACGGCAGCCAGTACATCCGCGCCCGCGGTGCCTCTGATGACAAGGGCCAGGTGATGACCTTTATCGAGGCCTGCCGCGCCTACAAAGCCACCCACGGCGCGCTGCCTTGCAAGATCAGCATCCTGCTCGAAGGTGAGGAGGAGACGGCGGGGCACGTGCTGGCGGACTTCCTGGCGAGCGAACCCGAAGAGCTGCGCGCCGACCTAGCGCTGGTCTGCGACACCGCGATGTGGAATGCCACCACGCCTGCCATCACCACCATGCTGCGCGGCAATGTGGCCGAGGAGGTCCATCTCAGCGCGCCCGACCGCGATCTGCACTCCGGGTTTTTCGGCGGGGCGGCGACCAACCCGCTGCACGAACTCTCGCGCGTGCTCGCCAAGCTGCATGACGACAGCGGGCGCGTGCAGATCCCGGGCTTTTACGAGGGCGTGCCCGAGGTGCCCGAGACCGTGCGCGCCCAGTGGCGTGCGCTCGACTTCGACCTGGAGGTGTTTCTCGGCGGGGTCGGCCTCAAGACGCCTGCGGGCGAGGACGGCTACAGTGCGCTGGAGATGACTTGGTCGCGCCCGACGGCGGAGGTCAACGGCATCTGGGGCGGCTACACCGGCGCGGGCTTCAAGACGGTGATCCCGGCAGAGGCCCACGCCAAGGTCAGCTTTCGTCTAGTCGGCATGCAGGATCCCAAGACCATCCGGGCGCGCTTTCGGTCTTTTGTTGAGGACAACGTCGGCCCGGACGTGCGCGTGCGCTTCACCGCCCATGGCGGGGGCGCGGCCACGGTGATGCCGACCGAGGCCCCGGCCTTTGAGGCGGCACGACAGGCCTTGACGCGGGAGTGGGGCAAGGAGGCGGCTTTCATCGGCTGCGGCGGCTCGATCCCGGTGGTGAGCGCCTTCAAGCAGGACCTGGGGCTCGACACGCTCTTGATCGGCTTTGGGCTGGAGGACGACCGTATCCACTCACCCAATGAGAAGTACGAGCTGCGCAGTTTTACCGGCGGCTGCCGTTCGTGGGTGCGGGTGCTGGATGCCCTCTCGCCCTAGCAGGCGGGGGCGGTCGAGCGGCCCACTGGGCAGACAGGCGGGGGCTGCCAAACGGCCCACCGAATAGACAGGCCGGGGGCCGCCAAACGGCCCCCGAAAAGGCTCAGGCGCTGACGTCCGAGGGCACTTCCTTGGGCTTCTCGCTGGTATGCTCACCCCACGAGCAACCAGCGGCATAGGCCGGTGCAGAGAAGGCGAGCAGGGCAAGGGCCAGCACGGGCAGGACGATGGTCTTCATGATCGTGTCTCCTGTTAGGTCTTGGATGAAATGATGGTAGGGCGGGATGCCCCTTGAGGATAGAAGATTTTTCTATGGCACGGCTCGGTTTTCTCTATGCGGGAGGCACGATCGGCTGCCGGGGGCAGCCTTTGGCCCCAGTCAGCGGCGAGGAGATGCACAAGGCGTGGGCAACAACTGAGGAACTGCCCCAGCCAGCGCAGTGGCTCGCGCTCGACCCGGCGATCGATTCGTCCGAGGCCACGCCGACCGATTGGGTACGTCTGATGCGCGGCGTTCTTACTTTGGCCGAGCGCTGTGACGGTGTGGTGGTGCTCCATGGCACCGACACCCTGGCCTGGAGCGCGGCGATGCTGGCCTATCTCTCTACGCTGATCGGCAGCGACGGTGTGCCCATGGCGCGCCTGGCCTGCCCCGTGGTGGTGACGGGCGCCCAACGTCCACTGTTCGACGACGACGCGAGCCTGCGCGCAGGCAGCGATGCGCCCGCCAACCTCACCCTAGCCGCAGCAGTGGCAGCGCGCCCCATCCCGGGCTGCCGGGTGGCGTTTGGCGGCCAGATAATGGCGGCAACGCGCATCGTGAAAGTG
>JBCDHK010000031.1:0-17632 GCA_038750185.1 Pseudomonadota bacterium | reverse complement strand
GCACCGGAGAACCCGGCCACCCCGCCGGTTGCGCGCAGATGAGCAAGGACGGCCTCGACATCGAGCCCGTCCTCGGAGACGATCGCGCCGTCGCGCTCGCCGATGCCGACGATCTTGCAGCCGTCCTCCTCTGAGAGAAACTTGGCCGCGTGATAGCCGACGTTGCCAAGCCCTTGCACGATGACGCGCTTGCCTTCCAGGCTGCCGGTGAGCCCGGCTTTGGCGACGTCCTCCTTATGGCGGAAGAACTCGCGCAGGGCATACTGTACGCCGCGGCCGGTGGCTTCTGTGCGCCCATCGATGCCCCCGGCATTGAGCGGCTTGCCGGTGACGCAGGCGCGCGAGTCGATGTCGGTGGTATGCATGCGCGCGTATTGATCGGCAATCCAGGCCATCTCGCGTTCGCTGGTGCCCATGTCGGGGGCGGGGACGTTTTGCGAGGGGTTGATCAGGTCGCGCTTGATCAGTTCGTAGGCGAAGCGGCGGGTGATGCGCTCCATCTCGTCGGGGTCCCAGTCGCGCGGGTTGATGCACAGCCCACCTTTGGAGCCGCCAAAGGGCACTTCGACCAGGGCGCATTTGTAGGTCATGAGCGCCGCCAGCGCCTCGACCTCGTCCTGATGCACGGTATCAGCAAAGCGGATGCCGCCCTTGACCGGCTCCATGTGCTCGGAGTGGACCGAGCGATAGCCGGTGAAGGTGTGGATGCGCCCACGCAGTTTGACGCCAAAGCGCACGGTGTAGGTGGAGTTGCAGACGCGGATCTTCTGGGCCAAGCCCTCGGGCAACTCCATCAGCGCCACGGCCTGCTCGAACATCAGATCGACGCTGTCGCGAAAGCTGGGCTCGGAGGGGGTCTGATAGGCGGTGCGCTGTTGCATGTGGGCCTCCCGGTTTTGGCCATAGCCTGCGCCTGTCCAGCGTTGGCGTCAACGTGGCGCGGTGGCCGAGGGGCAAATGTTACCAGGGTGAGAGGCGCAGATCAGGACTGGCAGCGCGGGCAGTAGAAGGTCGAGCGCCCCGATTGCACGATGCGCTCGATGATCGTGCCGCAGACGGGGCAGGGCTCGCCCTCGCGCCCGTAGACGCGAAAGCCGTGCTGGAAGGTGCCAAGCTCGCCATCGGCTTGGCGATAGTCACGCAGCGAGGAGCCACCGGCGGCAATCGCTTCATCGAGCGTGGCGCGGATCTCGGCCACCAGGCGCGTGCATTCCTCGACTGTCAGCGACCCCGAGAGGCGTGTGGGATGCACGCCCGCGCGAAACAACGCCTCGCAGGCGTAGATATTGCCGAGCCCGGCGACAATGCGCTGATCGAGCAGCGCCGCTTTGATCGCCGTGCGCCGCCCGTTGAGGGCTGCCGTCAGGCTCGCCGGTGAGAAGGCGTTGGAGAACGGCTCCGGGCCGAGGCTGGCGAGGCGCGGGTGGGCCTCGATCTCGTCGGTTGGCCAGAGGTCCATGGCGCCAAAGCGGCGCGGGTCGTTAAAGACGACGCGCGTGCCGGCTTCGGTGGTGACGACGACGTGGTCGTGGGTCTCGGCGGCGGGGTGTTCGTGGAGATAGTCGCCGATCTGGGCGCGGCGTGTCTCGGCGTGGTGGACCAGCATGCGCCCCGACATGCCGAGGTGGATCATCCAGGTCTCGCCGCCGTCAAGGGCTGCGAGCAGGTATTTCGAGCGCCGGGTGAGGGCGAGCACGCGCTGGCCTTGCAAACGCTCGGCAAAGCGCGGCGGCAGCGGCCAGCGCAGATCGGCGCGGCGTTGCAGCGCCTTAGCAATCACGCGCCCCTCCAGGACGGGGACGAGGCCACGCTTGACAGTCTCGACTTCAGGTAGCTCGGGCATTGGTTCTCCTTGGAGACCCAGTTGTACCCGGAGCGGCGTTTTGAGCAAGTTTTATTTTACAAGTCACCAATACTCACACGCTCGCGTCTTTTGACGACTTCGCGATAAGTGTTACAGCCTGGTTTATCGCTGCTCGGGAGCACCAATCTATGGCCCACGCAAGCGCCAACGGGCGCTCCTGACAGCGAAAGGAACCGCACCATGACCGCCACTGCCACCGACGCTCCCCGCGCCTTCGCCACGACGTACCCCGGGACACAGGCTGGGATCCAGGCCAGCGCACCCGCCCTCAACATCGTGCTCGCCGTGCTACTCTCGGGCGCCGCTGCCACCATCGCGTTCGATTTCTTCGGCCAAGTGCTGAGCCCCACCGCAGGCTTTGCCCGTCTCGCCCCCGTTGGCCTTGCCTCGGCCGTCTGGAACACGCTGGGCCTTGGTGAGTGGAAGCAGGCCGGTCACGCGCTGCACTACATGGCGGGCATCATCGGTTACCCGCTCGGCTGGGCGCTGATTGCAGGCCCCTTGTTCCGCGCCGTCGTACCTGGGTTGCACTGGCTCGTGGCCTCGGCGCTTTACGGTGTGGCGCTTTGGGTGCTGGCGCTCTTTGTCCTGGCCCATCTGATCGCGGGTATGCCGGCCTTTCTCGGCTTTACCGGCATCACCTGGGTGGCGCTAGTTGGTCACGTGGTCTTCGGTGTTGTCGCGGCCGGCACGCTGCGCGCCCTTGGGCATGACTGAGCCCTGATTGAGCCGGTGCGGCAAGGTCTCTCCCAGACCGTGCCGGCTTTGCCATTTCCCTTTTGGGCGCGCGCGCTATGCTCGCGCCCATGAGCGATAAGACACCTCCCACCCCCGCCGATCTCTCCAGCGCCGACCCCGAGACCCATTTCGGCTATCAGAGCATTCCCGAGAGCGAGAAGGCCGATCGTGTCCACGGCGTGTTTTCCTCAGTGGCCGCACGCTATGACTTGATGAACGACCTGATGTCGCTGCGCATCCACCGCCTGTGGAAGACGGCGATGATCGACTGGCTCGCGCCGCGCAAAGGCATCCAATTGCTCGATGTGGCCGGCGGCACCGGCGACATCGCGTTTCGCTTTTTGGAGCGCCTTGACGGCGACGCCCAAGCCACGGTCTGCGACATGACCGAGGCCATGCTGGAGGAGGGCGCGCGCCGCGCCGAGGAAGCGCGCCTGCACAACGTCGACTGGGTAGTGGGCGATGCCATGGCGCTGCCCTTTGCGCCTGCCAGCTTCGACGCCTACACCATCGCCTTTGGCATCCGTAACGTCACCCGTATCGAAGACGCACTCACTGAGGCCTACCGTGTGCTCCGCCCCGGCGGGCGTTTCCTGTGTCTGGAGTTCTCCCAGATCCCGGTCCCCCTGGCCCAGCGCGCCTACGACGCCTACTCCTTCGGCGTGATCCCGCGCCTTGGCCAGGCCGTGACCGGTGACCGCGACAGCTACCAGTATCTGGTCGAGTCGATCCGCCGCTTTCCCGATCAGGACAGTTTTGCCGGGATGATCGAGGCGGCAGGCTTCTCGCGCGTTCAATATCGCAACCTGAGCCTCGGCATCGCTGCCCTGCACTCGGGCTGGCGGCTCTGATGCTGGCGGTGCCGTCCAATCTCTGGCGGCTGCTACGCACCGGCGCCACGTTTGAGCGCACCGGTGCCATGCGCGAATTGCTTGATGCGCTGGGCCTCGACGGACTGCCGCGCCTGGCGATCCGCGCCGTAGCGCGCCCGTTTCGGCTTTTCGGGCGGCGCGGCGACCCGGACTTGCCGCCGGTGGCGCGCGCGCTGCAGGCCATGGGGCCGGCCTATGTCAAGTTTGGACAGATCCTCTCGACCCGCCCCGATGTGGTCGGCCCGGTGATCGTGGCCCAGTTGCGCTATCTCCAGGACAGGTTGCCGCCCTTTCCCATGCCCGCCGCACGCGCTGCGCTCGAAGAGGAGATCGGCCCCGGCGTCTGGCAGATGATCGATGATCTGGGGCCTCCCGTGGCGGCGGCATCGATTGCCCAAGTCCACCCCGCGCGGTGGCGCGCGACCGGGGCCAAGGTGGCGATCAAAGTGCTCCGCCCCAACGTGCGCCAGCAGTTTGCCCGCGACATTGGCAGTTTCTACTTCATCGCGCGGCTCGTCGAGCTGGTCGCCCCCTCGTCGGAGCGGCTGCGCCCGAGGGCGGTGGTCGAGCACTTCGAGGGCGTGGTCAACACCGAGCTGGACCTGCGCCTGGAAGCTGCCGCAGCCACCGAATTTCGCGACAATGTTGCCGGCAGCGCGCGCCTTAAGGTGCCCGCGATCTACTGGGAGGGCACCTCCAAGCGCACGCTGGCCATGGAGTGGATCGACGGTCTGCCCCTCGATCCGGACGTGCTCACAGCCCACGGCCTCGACACCTCCGAACTGGCCACGCGCGTCATTCGCACGTTTCTCGACAACGCGCTGCGTGATGGCTACTTCCACGCGGACATGCATCAAGGCAACCTGCGCGTGTTGCCAGACGGCACGTTGGTATTGCTCGATTACGGCATCATGGGGCGCATCGACCCGGTCACCCGCGGCCATTACGCTGAAATCCTGTTCGGCTTTCTCACGCGCAATTACCGCCGCGTCGCCGAGGTGCATTTCGAGGCCGGTTATGTGCCCATCGACCGCGATGTCGATGCTTTTGCACAGTCCCTGCGCTCCATCGGCGAGCCGATCCTGGGCCAGGATGTCTCGCGCATCTCCATGGCGCGCCTGCTCGCCTATCTCTTCGAGACCACCGAGCGCTTTGGCATGGAGACGCGCACCGAACTGATCCTGCTCCAGCGCACAATGGTGGTGGTCGAGGGCGTGGCGCGCTCGCTCGATCCGCGCTCGAACATCTGGCAAGCCGCCGAGCCGGTGGTGGAGAAGTATATTCGCGAGAACCTCGGCCCCCGCCAGATCCTGCGCGATGCCGGAGCGACGCTGGAGGTGTTGCGCCGCATGGGGCCGCGCCTGCCGGGCATCGCTGAGGAACTGCTCATGCTGGCCGAGGAAGCCCGCATGCGGCGCCTGCGCGGGCCGCTCAGGGTCGAGGTCGAGCGCCTGCCCGTGCCGCGCCCTCGGTTTTCGCTGCTGATTGCCACTCTGGCCGGAGCGGCGGCGGGTGTGGGAGCGATGCTGCTGCTGTTTTAGCGGGATTTCCGTGTTGCCGCGGGAGCGCGGCGATAGTACACCTTGGCCTCGGGTTTTCAGGCATCGAGAGCGGGCAAACACGGCCATGCAAGCCAAACGCATTCTGCTGATCGTGGGCGCTGGCATCGCTGCCTACAAGAGCCTCGATCTGATCCGGCTGTTGCGCAAAGTCGGCGCCAGCGTGACCCCGGTGCTGACCCCCTCCGCCGCCCACTTCGTCACCCCGCTTACCGTTGCCGCCTTGGCCGAGGAAAAGGTCTACGCCTCTCTCTTCGATCTCACCGATGAGGCCGAGATGGGCCATATCCAACTCTCGCGCGTGGCGGACTTGGTGGTGGTGGCCCCGGCAACGGCGGACCTCATGGCCAAAATGGCCCAAGGCCACGCCGACGATCTGGCCTCGACCGCGCTGATGGCCACCGACACGCCTGTCCTGATCGCGCCGGCCATGAATGTGCGCATGTGGCAGCATCCAGCGACCCAGCGCAATCTGGCCACGCTCAAGGCCGATGGTGTGGCGGTGATCGGGCCCGACACCGGCCCCATGGCCTGCGGCGAATACGGCCCCGGTCGCATGGCCGAGCCCGCCGCGATCCTCGCTGCCATCCAAGCCCACCTCGGCCCCAAGCCCCTGCAAGGCCGGCGTGCGCTCGTCACCTCCGGCCCCACCCACGAACCCATCGACCCGGTGCGCTATATCGCCAACCGGTCTTCGGGCGCCCAAGGCTCGGCCATTGCTGCGGCGCTGGTCGAGGCCGGAGCCGAGGTGGCGCTCATCGCCGGCCCCCAGACCGCGCCGTTGCCCGAGGGCGTCGCGACCACGCGGGTCGAGACGGCTGCTGAGATGCTGGCGGGCGTCGAGGCGGCGCTGCCGGCGGATGTGGCGATCTTTGCCGCGGCTGTGGCCGACTGGCGCTTGCAAGCGCCCCACACGGCCAAACTAAAGAAGGACGGCAGCGGACAGCCCCCAAAGCTGGCCATGACCGAAAACCCCGACATTCTGCGCACCGTAGCCCATCTGCCAGCGGGGCAACGCCCTCCTCTAGTGATCGGCTTTGCCGCTGAGACCAACGACGTGCTCGCCAACGCCACCGCCAAGCGCACGCGCAAGGGCTGCGACTGGATCGTGGCCAACGACGTCTCGCCCGAGACCGCGATTATGGGCGGCTCTGAGAACGCCGTCACTCTGGTGACCGCTGAGGGCCACGAGGACTGGCCGCGCGCACCCAAAGCCGAGGTCGCGCGCCGCCTCGTGGCACGCATCGCAGCAGCCTTGGGACATGCGCCGTGAGCTTGACCCTCCAGATCATGGCCCTGGCCAATCACGACCCGGCCCTGGCACTGCCCGCCTATGAAAGCGCAGGCGCCGCCGGGCTCGACCTGCGCGCCTGCCTGGCCGAAGACGACCGCCATACGGGCCTCGCACTGCCCACCCTGGGGCGCGCCTTGGTGCCGACCGGCCTTGCCCTCGCCATCCCTGAAGGCTTCGAGGGCCAGATCCGCGCCCGCTCGGGACTTGCCGCACGCCATGGCCTCACGCTGGCGAACGCGCCCGGCACGCTGGATGCCGACTACCGCGGCGAAGTCGCGGTGCTGCTGATCAACCTCGGTGCCGAGACCTTTCGCGTGCGCCACGGCGAGCGCATCGCCCAATTGGTGATCGCGCCCATCGCCCGCGCCGAGGTCGTGCGCGTCACCGCCCTCCCGCCCAGCGCGCGCGGGGCAGGGGGCTTTGGCTCGACCGGGTCTGCCTGAAAGGAGTGTCATGAGACTGTCGCGCAAGACCATGCTGGCGCTGGAAGCCGTCCTCGATGTGGCCTACAACGCCCGCCCCGATCCGGTGCAGTCCAAGGACATCACGCGCCGCCAAGGCATCCCGCAGCGCTATCTCGAACAGGTGATGCAGGAGCTGGTCAAAAAGGACATCCTCAAGGGCGTGCGCGGCCCCAAGGGCGGCTACACGCTGGCGCGCGAGCGGCGCAAGATCACGGTTGCCGATGTGGTGCGCGTGGTCGATCAACTCGATGCCGAGACCGACACCGATCCCGTCAGCCAAGCCGATCTGGGCGAGCGCGTCATCGCGCCGCTCTGGGCCGAGACCCGCACCGCCGTGCTCGACCGCCTGGACGCCATCACCATGGAAGACCTCTGCCGCCGCGCGACCGGCCTAGGCGTCGCCCACGGCACCAAAGCCGCGCCCGACTTCAACATCTGAGTGCCAAGCCCCATGTCCCACAACACACCGCGCGGGCGCATCTTCACCAGCATCACCGAGACCATCGGCGCCACGCCGGTGGTGCGTCTCTCGCGCCTGTGCCAGGGCTTGGAGGCGGAAATCTGCGCCAAGCTGGAGTTCTTCAACCCGCTTGCCTCGGTCAAAGACCGCATCGGCGTCGCCATGATCGAAGCGCTGGAGGCCGAGGGCCGTCTCGGCCCCGGCGCGACGCTGATCGAGCCGACCTCGGGCAACACCGGCATTGCGCTGGCCTTCGTCGCCGCGGCCAAAGGCTACCGGCTGATCCTGTGCATGCCCGAGTCGATGTCGGTCGAGCGGCGCAAGATGCTTGCACTCCTCGGTGCTGAGCTTGAACTGACCGATCCCCTCCTCGGCATGAAAGGCGCCCTCGCGCGCGCCCAGGAACTGGCCGCCGAGACCGAGGGCGCCGTCATTCCCCAGCAGTTCGAAAACCCCGCCAACCCGCAAATCCATGTCGAGACCACCGCCGAGGAGATCTGGGCCGACTGCGAGGGCCGCCTCGACGTCTTCGTCTCAGGCGTTGGCACAGGCGGCACGTTGAGCGGTGTGGCGCGGGTGCTAAAGGAGCGCCTACCCAATCTTCACGTCGTCGCCGTCGAGCCCGAGGACAGCCCTGTGCTCTCGGGCGGCAATGCCGGCCCGCACAAGATCCAGGGCATCGGCGCGGGCTTTGTGCCGCCAATCCTGGAAACTGGCCTCATCGACGAAGTGCTCACCATCGGCAACGAGACCGCTTTCGAGACCGCACGCCGCCTGGCCCGCCTGGAGGGTATCCCGGGCGGTATCTCCTCGGGCGCGGCGGTGGCGGCGGCCTTGGAGGTCGGCGAGCGCGAGGGGCTGGCCGGGCGGCGCATCCTGGCCGTGCTGCCGAGCTTTGCCGAGCGCTATCTCTCCACACCCCTGTTCGACGGCCTCTGAGCGCTTACCTCTGAGCTCACAGGAGGTGTCGCCATGGTCGTACTCGAAATTCTGTTGGCTCTTGCAGTCGGGCTGTTTTGCTGGTGGATCTGGGAGATGTCGGGGCGCGCGCGCGTCACTGCCATCCTGATCGGCGTCTTCGTGTTGTCGTTCTCCTGGCCCTATCTGCTGGCGGCGGACTGGCGGGTTGTCGGCGGCTGGGCCATTGGTTTGGGGCTGGCTGGCGTCGTAGTCTTGGTCTACGCGCGCCTCATCCAGCGCATTCGCGAGCGCGTCGAGGACCGCGGCGAATGAGCTTTAGCGAGGCCGAGGTCGAGCGCTATGCCCGCCACATCATCCTCCATGAGATCGGCGGGCCGGGCCAACAGCGCCTCAAGGCCGCGCGGGTGCTGGTGATCGGCGCGGGAGGGCTTGGCGCACCGGCGATCCAGTATCTGGCGGCGGCGGGGGTGGGCACCATCGGCATCGTCGATGACGACACCGTCGCGCTCTCCAACCTGCAACGCCAGGTGATCCACGCCACCGAGGAGATCGGCGCGCCCAAAGTCGCCAGCGCCGCGCGCGCCGTGGCCCGCATCAACCCTGAAGTCAGCGTGCGCCGCCACCAGACGCGCCTCACTGAGGACAATGCTGCCGCGATCCTGGAGGACTACGACCTAGTCCTCGATGGCTCGGACAACTTCGCCACGCGCTACCTGGTCAATCGCGTGGCGGCCCAGCAAGGCATTCCCCTGGTGTTTGCAGCCCTTGGGCGTTGGGAGGGCCAGATCGCGGTGTTTGATCCAGCCCGTGGCACACCTTGCTATGAATGCATCTTTCCCGAAGCTCCAGATCCAGCCCTCACTCCCGCCTGTGCCGAGGCTGGTGTGCTCGGCGCACTCGCTGGTGTGATGGGGGCGATGCAGGCGGCGGAGGCGGTCAAGGTCATTGTCGGTGCGGGCGAGACCTTGGCGGGGCGGCTGCTGCTCTATGACGCTTTGGGAGCGGAGTTTCGCAGCGTTCGCCTCAGCCGGCGTCCCGATTGTCCGGTCTGCGGTAGCCTCACCTCCGGCTAATTTTGCCCTTGAGCGCTTGCCGTAGAGCGTCGCGTCGCTACTATGGGGTATGGGGACTAGATATATACGGCATGTACGGGAGACCCTGTGCGATGACCGACGCCCCGCGCTTGTCCTTAGAGTCCATGATCGGCTCGCAAATCCGCACGCTGCGTCAGACCCTTGGTATGACCATCGCCGATCTTGCCGGGGCAGCCGGGCTCAGCTCGGGCATGCTGTCCAAAGTCGAGAACGGCCAGACCTCGCCCTCGCTCACCACCTTGCAGTCGCTCGCCAGTGCGCTCAACATGCCGCTGGCCTCGCTGTTTACCAAGTTCGACCAAAAGTCCGACGCTACCTTCGTCAAAGCGGGCGAGGGCATCAAGATCGAGCGCCGCGCCTCCGCCAAAGACCACGTCTATCAGTTGCTTGGCCACGCCCTGCGCACCGATGTCCGCGTCGAGCCCTACCGTATCACCCTCGATGCCACCTCCGATGCCTACCCGATCTTCCAGCACGACGGCGTCGAATTCCTCTACATGCTAGAGGGCGCCATGACCTACGCCCACGGTGACAGCACCTACGCCATGACGCCGGGCGATAGCCTCTACTTCGACGCCGCCATCGCGCACGGGCCGCTGGAGATGCAGCGGTTGCCGGCGGTCTATATCTCGGTGATCGTGACGCCATTGGCTTGAAATTTTTCCTGGCAGGAATAAAATATTAGGAAAGTGATATTTGTTGTCGCTCTCCGCTTGACCCGACCCGGTGCACAGGTCAGCCTTGTTCGGTAACGGTGGAGGCAAAGGTCCATGTGCGGCATCGTTGGGCTGTATCTGAAGAACGTCGATCTGGCGCCCGATCTCGGTCGCTTAAGCGCCTCCATGCTACACGAGATGGCCGACCGCGGCCCTGACTCCGCCGGTTTTGCGGTCTACGGCGAGGCGGGGATGGGCGCGCGATTGTCCTTGCTTTCGCATCGAGGTGATACGGATTGGGCGGCTCTGGCCAAGGCACTGTCTGCCGAGCTTGGCGTCGAGATCGCAATCGAGACCCTCTCCGATCACGCGTGGCTGACACTCTTGGACGATGGGCATGGCGGCGCGGCGGCGCGGCGGTGGCTGCTTGCCAAGCGTCCTGATGTCTCGGTGCTCGGGGTTGGCAAAGCCATCCGCCTTGCCAAAGGTGTGGGCGATCCGGACGCCGTCGCTGAGCGCTTGGGACTGGCAGCGCTGAGCGGCACCCACGCCATCGCCCACACCCGCATGGCCACCGAGAGCGCTGTGACCACTGAGGGCTCGCATCCGTTTTCGACCGGGGCCGACACCTGCCTCGTCCACAACGGCTCGCTCTCCAATCACAACCGTTTACGCGAGCGCCTGCGTGCTGAAGGTGAGACATTTCAAACTGCCAACGACAGTGAAGTCGCCGCCGGCTATCTGGCCTGGCGCCTGCGCGAGGGCGATACGCTGGAGGAAGCCATCGCCCACGCCCTTGAAGACATGGACGGCTTCTACACCTTCGCCATCGGCACGCGTGACGGCTTTGCCGTGGTGCGCGATCCCATCGCCTGCAAGCCCGCCGTCATCGCCGAGACCGACGACTGGGTCGCCATGGCCTCCGAATACCGCGCCATTGCCGTCTTGCCGGGCGCTGCGCAGGCCGCTGTCACCGAGCCCGAGCCAGCGCGCATCTACGCCTGGAGCCGCGCGGCATGAGCGCGCCCGATATGCCCAGCCACGGCACCGGGCGTTGCCTGTGCAAGCGCATCCGCTATCGCTGGAGCGCCCTACCGCTTTGGGCCGGACACTGCCACTGCGATACATGCAGGCGTAACTGCTCAGCCCCCTTCACCAGCTTCTTCGCCATCGCCGATGGCTTTTGGGCCTGGACCGGTGACGAGCCCGCGCTCTACCAGTCCAATCCAGGGCGCTACCGCTACTTCTGCCCGACCTGCGGCACACCCATGGCCTATCGCTCCGATGACCAGCCGGGTGAGATTCACTTCTACGCCGCCTCCATGGATGACCCCGAGCAATACCGCGCCCAACGCAGCTTTCATCGTCGCCAGCGGTTGTCGTGGATCGAACTGCCCGAGGACAGCATCGGGAAAAAGGGCAAATGACGCTCGCGCTCAACACCGAACTGGATGTGGCCGCGCTCGGTCTGCGCCAGGTCAATCGAGCCCTCAAGGCCACTGAGAGCGGGCAATTTGTGGTGCGCAATCCAAAGGGCGCCCACGCGCTGGCCTGTGGCTTGCAACATCCGGTCGAGATCGAGATCGACGGCCCCGTGGGCTATTATGCCGCCGGTATGAACCAGCGCGCCCAGATCACCATACACGGCAATGCGGGGACGGGGGTGGCGGAGAACATGATGTCGGGGACGGTGCGCGTGCGCGGCAATGCCTCGCAGTCAGCCGGTGCCACAGCCCATGGCGGCTTGCTGGTGATCGAAGGGCACGCCTCGGCACGCTGCGGGATCTCGATGAAGGGTGTCGATATCGTCGTTGGCGGCTCGGTCGGGCATATGGCGGCCTTCATGGGACAGGCTGGACGAATGGTCGTGCTGGGGGATGCGGGGGAGGGCTTTGGCGACTCGCTCTACGAGGCGCGGCTTTATGTGCGTGGAACCGTGGCAGCCCTTGGAGCCGATTGCATCGCTAAGGAGATGCGCGAGGAGCACCATAGCGAGCTGGCACAGTTGCTCACACGCGCGGGTCTCGACGCAGATCCGAGCGCATTTACCCGCTATGGCTCGGCCCGGCGGCTCTACAACTTCGAGATCGACGACCCGAACGCGCCAGAGGAGCCACGATGAGCGAACAAGCCCGCCCGCCGCGTACCGTCCCGCGCCCCTCGGCGAGCTTTGACGAGTATACGCTCTCCGAGATCCGCCGGGCTGCTGCCACGGGGCTCTACGACATCCGCGGCGGCGGTGCCAAACGCCGGGTGCCGTGCTTTGACGACCTGGTGCTTCTTGGCGCCTCGATGTCGCGCTATCCGCTGGAGGGCTACCGCGAGGCCTGTGCAACGGACGTGGTGCTGGGTGGCCGGTTTGCCTCCAAGCCATTGCACTTGCAAATACCGATCACTATCGCGGGTATGTCCTTTGGCTCGCTCTCGGCCCAGGCCAAGGAGGCGCTGGGACGCGGCGCCTCTGCCATGGGCACCTCGACCACCACGGGCGACGGCGGCATGACCGATGAAGAGCGCAGCCATTCGAGCCTCCTGGTGTATCAATACCTGCCAAGCCGCTACGGCATGAACCCCGATGATCTACGCCGCGCCGATGCCATCGAGGTGGTGGTGGGCCAAGGCGCCAAGCCGGGCGGGGGCGGCATGCTGCTTGGCCAAAAGATCAGCCCGCGCGTGGCCGAGATGCGCACCTTGCCCGAAGGTGTCGATCAACGCTCGGCCTGTCGCCATCCGGATTGGACCGGGCCGGATGATCTGGAGATCAAGATCCGCGAGTTGCGCGAGATCACCGATTGGCAAAAGCCGATCTACGTCAAAGTCGGCGCCGCGCGGCCCTACTACGACACCGCCTTGGCCGTGAAGGCGGGGGCAGATGTGGTGGTGGTCGATGGCATGCAAGGCGGCACGGCGGCCACGCAGGAGGTGTTCATCGAGCACGTCGGCATCCCGACCCTGCCGGCGGTGCGCGAGGCGGTGCGCGCGCTCAAAGAACTCACCATGCACCGCAAGGTCCAGCTTGTGGTCTCGGGCGGCATTCGCTCTGGCGCCGATGTGGCTAAGGCGCTGGCCATGGGTGCGGATGCGGTCTCGATTGGATCGGCGGCTCTGGTGGCGCTTGGCGATCAGGATCCGGCGCTGGAGGCCGAGTATCAGGCCCTTGGTACCACCGCCGGCGCCTATGACGATTGGCACGAGGGCCGCGATCCGGCGGGCATCACCACCTCCGACCCGGAGCTTGGCCAGCGTCTCGATCCGGTCAAGGCGGGGCGGCGGCTGAAGAATTACCTCCAGGTGATGACCATGGAACTCCAGACCCTGGCGCGTGCCAACGGCAAGTCGCATGTGCTCAACCTGGAGCCCGAGGATCTGGCCGCGCTCACCATCGAAGCGGCGGCCATGGCCGGGGTGCCGCTGGCGGGTACCGATTGGATACCAGGGCGCTGAGCCCCGCATCTTGACCACAGACCTTGACTACAGACCTTGACCACCGCGCACGCGGGCGCAGAACTAGACATCCGGCATTGGAGGGGGAGACACCATGGCCATCGATCTCGAACAAGAAGCCAAAGAGCGGGACATCCGCTACTTTCTGATCTCCTTTACCGATCTGGCCGGTACCATGCGCGCCAAGCTGGTGCCCGCCTCTGCCATTGCTCAGATGGCCGAAGAGGGCGCGGGCTTTGCTGGCTTTGCGGTCGGGCTCGACATGACGCCCGCCTTTCCCGACATGCTGGCCGTGCCCGATCCTGAAAGCCTGATCCAACTGCCCTGGAAGCCCGAGGTCGGCTGGCTGGCAGCCGATCTCCACATGGAGGGGGCGGAGGTCGCCCAGGCGCCGCGCAATACGCTAAAGCGCGTGCTGGCGCGCGCCGAGGCCAAGGGCTATCGCATGAAGCACGGCGTCGAGTGCGAGTACCACCTGATCTCCAAGGACGGCACCGCGCTCTCGGATGAGCGCGATACCCAGGCCCAGCCCTGCTACGATGTCCAAGCCTTGATGCGACGCTACGATGTGGTCTCCGAGATCTGCGATGCCATGCAGGCGCTCGGCTGGGGCCCCTATCAGAACGACCACGAGGACAGTAACGGCCAGTTTGAGATGAACTGGGACTATGCCGATGCCTTGAAAACCGCTGATCGGCATGCGTTCTTTAAGTACATGGTCAAGTCGGTGGCCGAGAACCACGGGCTACGCGCCACCTTCATGCCCAAGCCCTTTGCCGATCTGACCGGTAATGGCTGCCACGCCCATGTCTCGGTCTGGGATAGCGCTGGCTGGACCAATCTATTCGCCGATGAGAAGGGCGAGTTGGGCGTGTCCGAGCTGGGCTATCGCTTCCTCGGCGGTGTACTCCACCACGCGCGGGCGCTGACGGCGATCTCCAATCCGACCGTCAATTCCTATAAACGCATCAATGCGCCGGTGACGGCCTCGGGCGCCTCCTGGTCACCCAATACCGTGACCTATGGTGGCAACAACCGCACCCACATGGTGCGCATTCCCGATGCGGGGCGCTTTGAGTTGCGGCTGGCCGATGGCGCGGCCAATCCGTATCTGTTTCCTGCGGCGGTGCTGGCGGCGGGGCTCGACGGCATCGAAGCCAACCGCGATCCTGGGCCGCGCCGCGACAACGACATGTATAACGAGCCCGGCAAGGCGGGGCCGGGCGTACAACGCCTGCCGCTCAATCTGCTCGATGCCCTGCGCGAGTTGAACGGCAATCAGGTGTTGCGTGCGGCTCTTGGCGCCGAGACGGTGACCGCGTTCTTCAAACTCAAGCGCGCCGAGTGGGACGCCTACTCGCGCCACCTGAGCGAGTGGGAGCGCCAGGCGACGCTGGATTGTTGAGGACGGAGGGGCCTCAAAAATCGCGCTTCCAGTTGATCCCAACCGAGGCCGCGCCTTCTTGATCGATCTCGCCGTCGAGGATGATGTTCTCGAACACCTCGATCTCGACCACCACCTCGGTTTCACCGCCGTCGACCGATTGTTTGGCCCCAACGAACACGTTCTCGCCGAGGTTCTTGCCCACCGTTACCGCTGCGGTCTCGCCGGATGTATCGAGGTCGATCACGTCGAGCCCGGTCGCTTGGCGCGCGCTGCCGAGGGTGCTGTCCGAGCCGTCGAGCAGCGTTGCAATGCCCGAGGCAAGTTGTACCGCCTGTCCAGCACTCAGCGACTGGCTGGAGCGCCCATAGAGCAGGCGCGGCAGCACTTCGTCTTCGGGCAGCCCAGGCACCGAGAAAAAGCCGATCTCTGGCGCCGAAGCCGTGCCCGAGACTGCGATGCCGCCGGTGATGGCGTTCTTCTCAGTTTGCAGCCGAACATCGAGGTTGGGGTCGATGGTGCGCCCGCCATCAAAGGCAATCCGCCCCGTCGCCAGATCAAAGCGCGTGCCGAGCAGATCGAGGCGCCCGCGGAGGCGCTCGATGGCGCCGGTGACGAGGGGGCGGGCGGCGTTGCCTGCGATGTCGAGATCGATCGCCCACTCGCTGTCGAGGCCGCGCCCGCGCACGAACACATCGCGCGGGGCACGCACGGCAATGTCGAGGCCGATGTCGGTGCCCGCGGGTGGGCTTGGCTCGGGTACGGGCTCGCCCTTGATGCGCACTTCGCCCAGGGTGACGACTGAGGGCGGGGTGGCGTTAACCAAGCGGATCTCGGCGCGGTCGATGGTGATCGTGCCTGAGAGGTCTGGGCCGCTCAGCGGGCCCTGGGCGGCAATATCGAGGCTGATGGCGGCGCTGGCGTCGTCGCGGCGCACCAGCACGGCGCTTTGGCTGGTCGCTTTTGCATCGAGTGTGTCGCCAGCCAGCGTCACTTCGGCGGCGATGCTCCCCTGAGCGCCGTCGTGCGCGGAGAGGTTGAGCGTGATGTCGTCGCCGCCCGAGATCTCTGAGCCGAGGGTGAGGTCGGTCAGGATGGTGCCGAACTCCAGGTTCTCATAACGCCCTTCCCGCAAGGAGACGCTGCCGCCAAAGCCAGGCTCGGCCAGGGTGCCAGAGAGGCTGAGATCGAGATCGACCGCCCCATCGAGGACGTGATCGGCAGCAGGCACCAGCGCCCAGACCTCCCCGATATCGCCCTGCCAGCGCACGGCTCCCGAGAGCGCCCCCCCCTCGACCAGCACCGGCACCGGATTGGCCGCACGCAGCGGCAGGCCGAGTTCGAGCAGGAGTGGTTGGCCAAACGGGCCGCCGATCTGGCTGTCCAGACGCGCAATGCGCCCATCCCAGCGGCCTTCGGCGGCAATGTCGAAGGGGGTGAGATCTTCGCCGATCTCCTCGACACGCAGATCGTCAAGCCGGGCATTGAAGCGCCCAGTGGCACGTCCTGCGCGGCTGTCGAGGGCGGCATTGAGGGCCAAGCGTCCGCTCAACACGGGGACATCGGCGAGGCGGCGAACGACGCCAAGATCGTCGAGAGCAAGGTTGAGGTCGGCAGCGAGGCCGGTTGGGTAGAGCGTGGCATCGCCGTCGAGGCGTCCGCCGGGCAGGGCGAGGTCGAGCCCGTCGATGGCGATGGCTTCACCAGCGGTAACGGTGACGGGCGCGTTGAGGGCGATTTCCTCCTCGCCGTAACCGGCGTCGAGGCGGGTGATACGCGCGCGCGGGGTGTTTGCTTTTGCATTCACCTCAGCCGCCGCATCGAGCGAGACCGGGCGCATGCCTGCAGCGCCTTGGGTGGAGAGCGCCACACGCAAGGCAGAGAGGAGCCCTTCAACGCGGGCCGTGAAGCCATCCAACGTGGCCCCCTCGGCCTTGATGGGGCCAGTGTTCAGGCGCACGTCGAGCCGGGGATCGTCGCTCAGGGCGTCCGCTGCGGCCATGTCCAGATCGAGACCTGCGATGCGCGCGCCGCCTGCGTCGATGGTCCCGGTGGTGAGATCGGCATCGAGGGTGGCTTGTCCGGCGTTTTGGCCAAGGCGCGCGTTGAGGCGTGCGCTCTCCATATTGGCTGGGCCGGCGATCCGCGTGGCCCTTAGATCAAGTGTCGCGGTTGGGGTCTCGGAGAGCGCGTCTGCCGCGGTGATGTCGGCGCCGAGGCTGCCCACACGCACCCCCGCCGCACTGAGGCCGCTTGCATCGAGGCGGGCCTTCACGGCGGCGAGGTTTTGCGGATTGGTGAGCGTACCGGCCAGGCTCGCGGCATCGAGCGTCGCACCAAAGCCGGAGAACCCACCAAGACGCAGATCGTAGCGTGCCTCACCAGCACCGAGAAGATCGGCGCCCGCAACCTTTCCGGACAGACTGGCCAGACGCACCCCGGCGGCTTGCGCGCCTGCCGCATCCAGCACCAGATCGAGCGAGGGGGCACCGAGCGCGTCCTCAACCGTGCCCTCCACATCGAAGCGCGCAAACGTCACATCGAGCACGCTCACGTCCTCGGCGCGCAGATCGAGGCTCACGTCCTGCTGGCCTGCCACGGGTGTCAGATCGAGCCGACCGGAGAGCGACCCGCGCGCCTCGGTGCCGCCAAAGGCCGATAGTGGGGCGAGATCGGGTGCCTCTACCGTGACTGCGCCGTTGGCCAGGGCATTGCGCAGGTCGTAATCGAGAGCGCCTTCGATGGTGACGCCAAGCGCCAAAGCGCGCAGCGAGGAGAGGGCGGCGGTCTCGTCATCGACAGTGAAAGATGCATCCGCATCGAGAGGCCCAAAGCGCGAGCCACTGGCATCGAGCGTCGCGCTGCCTTCGATGCGCTCGCTG